>JBEION010000020.1:0-10978 GCA_040377565.1 Candidatus Nanopelagicales bacterium
GGCACCACTGTGGGTCTTATTCTTTGGCATGTTTCTCTCCTGCCTGTCTTTGCTTGTCTTGGGTAAGACAAGAAGTTTGGTTACTTCTTTGTTTCCTTAGAAGTCTTCTTTGCTGGCGCCTTCTTGGCCGCTGGCTCTTTCTTTGCTGCTACTTTCTTTGCAGCCGATGCAGGCGCTTTAGGCGCCTTGGCATCGGAATTTGAAGCCGTAGCTTTCTTTGCAGCTGGTGCTTTTGCTGGCTTAGCTTCAGCGGTCTTCTTAGCTACTGCTTTCTTAGCAACTGGCTTTGCTTCAGCGGCTTGCACTTCAGCAACTGGTGTTTCCACTACTACCGCTTCGACTGCTGGAGTCTCTACAACCGGAGCTTCCACAACTGGAGCTTGCGCTGCTGGAGCTTGATATTCAGTTTTAGCTGGGGCAGGCTTTGCAGCTTTGCCACCAGAAGTTTTACGAGCTGGTGCAAGCACCATGGTCATGTTGCGACCGTCTTGCAAGGGTGAGGATTCGATAACGGCACTTTCACCGATGTCGGTCGCTAACTTTTGCAACAACTTGTAACCCAGTTCTGGACGAGACTGTTCACGACCACGGAACATGATTGTGATCTTGACTTTGTCGCCCTGTGAAAGGAACCGTTCGATGTGACCCTTTTTGGTCTCGTAGTCATGCTGATCAATCTTTGGACGTAACTTCATTTCCTTGATGACAGTGTTGACTTGGTTCTTTCGTGCTTCACGAGCTTTAACGGCTGCTTCGTACTTGAACTTGCCGTAGTCCATAATTTTGCAAACTGGAGGCTTGGCTTCAGGTGCAACTTCTACAAGATCAAGATCAGCTTCCATTGCCAATCGCAATGCATCCTCAATACCGACAATGCCGATCTGCTCTCCAGCAGCTCCGACAAGACGTACTTCGGGCACACGAATCCGCTCGTTGATGCGGGGTTCAATACTGATATGTCCTCCTGTTGTTGACGGGCTACAAACAAACAGGGTTCAACTGGATATGCACGAGTGTGCACACATCGCTGTTGCGATGTTTCCAGACCAACTCGACACCCTTAAGGGCGATGCGAGTGGGAACAATGTCCGCTTGTGTGACCTAGTAATCCGAGAATTACTGGGTCGGTCAGGTATGAGTTTAACGGGAAGGCGGCAAAGACTCATAATCCAAGGAGTCTGGCGGGAAAAGCCTTTGATTTACTAGTTATTTGAGATTGCCACTTCAAGTGGGCGATCTAGCAGGGCGTTTAGGTCACTGCCAGCGATAACTTCGGTAATGGCGGTGCCAAGTGTGGCAATTGGCTCGCTGATCGCCAAAGTTATGGTGACTTCCTCATCAGTGTCATCCCAATGCGCAGAACTTACGCCCGGCAATTGCGCTAACTGGGCCACGACTTCATCCAAGGTTTCATCCAAAAGGGCTTCGCGATTTGGGCCAATGGCAAGCAGTGAAAGCAAAGTTCCATCTATTGCAGTTGGTACTGGTCCCCCAACATCGATGATCAAGGCATCAAGACCTTGCTCAAGAACGCTTTGCGCCACTGTGAATGCAACGCGTGGAATTGGGCGGGCCGATTCATCCCAAGCTTCCAAGCTGTCCGAACCGGAAAAAGCGAGAAGGGCGCGACGGCCATCAGCAGAATGAAATTCAACTGAAGTCATGTGGCTATCTTTTTCAACGCCTTCTTCCATGGAATCCAATTCAGCAACTACCGGCACAAGTAATCGAGCGTCCATCAAGGCGTCAAGTAAGTTTCGTGCGGATTCGGCGGTAGCACTTTGTGCGTAGTTGCGCAGCACTGAACGAATGTATGGATCAGGTGAACCATCATCGTTTGCAAAATCAGATTCGGGAAGTTCAGCTCCCGTAAAGTCAGTTGCCATGTGAATTAGATTCGGCAAGCGTGAATGTCAGTAACAATGACTCCCCGCGCACCTAAGTCATAAAGTTCATCCATCACAGCGTGAACTTGCTTGCGCGGCACCATTGCACGAACTGCTGACCACGCTGAATCATGTAGTGAAGAAACAGTTGGTGATTCAATTCCTGGTGTTATGACACAGGCTTTTTCAACCAAAGTGTTTGGAATGTCGTAATCAACTAAGACATAAGCCCGCGCAGTAATCACGCCTTGCAAGCGTCGAACGAAAACATCTACCGCATTTTGATCTTCGATGTTGTTGCGGGAAATCAAAACTGACTGGCTCTTGAAGATTGGATCTCCAATAATTTCAAGGCCGGCTTGCTTCAAGGTTGTGCCAGTTGCCACTACGTCGGCAACAGCATCGGCGACACCGAGGCGAACTGCGTTTTCAACTGCGCCATCAAGTGTTACAACTTCGGCTGACAAGTTTTGCTGAGTCAACCAGTTGTTCAAGATAGTTGGGTAGCTTGTCGCGATGCGCTTTCCAGCAAGATCGCTTGCGGATTTGGCTGTCCCTTTCGGCGCAGCCAAGCGGAATGTGGATGGCGCAAAGCCAAGTTCCAAAATTGTTGTGGCCTGCGAACCGGAGTCTGCGAGTAAGTCTTCGCCAGTTATTCCAACATCAAGGGTGCCGCGACCTACATAGGTTGCAATGTCACGTGGGCGCAAGAAAAAGAATTCAACGTCATTTTCTGGATCTTGAACTACTAGTTCGCGACTGTTTGCAGCTGCGGCATAGCCGGCCTCACGCAACATGTCACGGGCTGGATCAGAAAGCTGACCTTTATTTGGAACGGCAACGCGCAACATGATTACAACTTTCGGTACACGTCATCAAGTGAAACATCACTTGCGATCATGAGGGCTTGAGTCCAATAAATCAATTGTGAAATTTCTTCGGCAGCGCGCTCTTTGTCTTCGTGCTCTGCGGCCATCCAAGCTTCAGCTGCTTCTTCAACAACTTTCTTGCCAACTGTGTGAACGCCTTGGGAAATTGCCGCAACGGTTCCAGAGTTGGTATCGCCCGCAGCAACCTTGGAGGTTAGCTCAGCGAATAGCTCATCGAATGTCTTCACACAAGCAAGTTTAGTCGCCGTGAATAGTGCGCAAAACCGTCCAAGTATTCATGGCCGCACTCGCTGCTTCGGCGCCCTTGTCTTCAGTACTTCCAGGAAGTCCAGCCCGATCTAAGGCTTGAGCTTCATCGTCACAAGTTAGAACCCCAAAGCCCATTGGGACTCCAGTATCAAGGGCGGCGCGGGTCAAACCATCGGTAGCGGCAGAGCAAACGTAATCAAAATGCGGAGTGCCACCTCGAATCACAACGCCAAGCGCTACAACTACGTCGGCGCCAGATAGGGCTGCTGCTTTGGCCGCAATTGGAAGTTCGAAGGTACCTGGGACGCGATGAATCTCAGGGGTAATTCCTGCGCCTTCAATGATGCTGCAAGCACCGGCAATCAAACCGTCCATGATCTGGGTGTGCCATGAGGAAGCAACGATTACAACGCGGGAACCATTAAATCCATTAACTACTGATTCTGGGATTCCAGCGCGACTCATTTCACGTCTCCGAAATGCAGATTGTGACCCATGGAGTCACGCTTAGCAGTTAAGTACGCCATGTTGAAATCATTTGGTTCAATTTCGATTGGTACTTGCTCAGTAATCGTTAAGCCATAACCTTCAAGGCCAGCGCGCTTAGTTGGATTGTTTGTAAGTAAGCGCATTGACTTAACGCCCATGTCAACCAAAATTTGCGCGCCAGTTCCGTAATCGCGGGAATCTGCTGGAAGTCCAAGATCTAGGTTTGCTTGCAAGGTATCGGCGCCATCGTCTTGCAATGCATATGCGCGAAGTTTGTGTAGCAATCCAATGCCCCGGCCTTCATGGCCACGCATGTAAAGCACGATGCCGCGACCTTCTTCGGCAACAGCTCGCATTGCAGCTTTTAACTGTGGACCACAGTCACAACGAAGTGAACCAAGTGCATCACCAGTTAGACATTCCGAGTGAACGCGAACCAAAACGTCTTCCCCATTACCAACATCGCCGATTCGCATTGCTACGTGATCAATGCCATCGAGAATTCCTTGGTAACCACAAATATCAAAGACGCCAAACTCGGTTGGTAGTTGTGAGGTGGCGACTAACTCAACGAGCGATTCGTTCTTGCGGCGGTAAGCAATTAAATCTGCAATTGAAATCATCATTAGGCCGTGAGTGTCAGCAAACTCGCGAAGTGCTGGAGCACGCATCATTGAGCCATCATCATGAACTACTTCAGCAATAACACCAGCTGGACGTAACCCGGCTAAGCGCGCCAAGTCAACAGCTGCTTCAGTGTGACCTGGTCGACGAAGTACGCCACCTGGCATAGCGCGAAGTGGGAACACGTGACCTGGACGAGTTAGTTCAAACGGTTCAGTTGCTGAGTCGCAAAGTACCCGAATAGTTTTGGATCGATCAGCGGCGCTGATGCCGGTTTCGATGCCATCTCGCGCATCAACACTTACTGAGTATGCAGTGCCTTTGCGATCTTCGTTTATGTGCGTCATCGGTGGCAAACCAAGGCGATCTAGTGCTTCGCCTTCCATTGGCACACAAATTACGCCAGATGTGTAGCGGTTCATGAAGCCGATGGCTTCTGCGGTGGCTTTGACGCCAGCCAGAATTAAGTCGCCTTCATTTTCGCGATCTTCGTCGTCGACAACTACAACTTGCTTGCCTTCGCGAATCGCAAGGATGGCATCTTCGATGGAATCTAGTCTGGTCATTGCGCGGCTACTAACTTCTCGACGTACTTTGCCAAGACATCAACTTCAAGATTCACGCGATCACCAATTTGGCGAATACCTAATGTGGTCTTTTCTAAAGTAGCTGGAATCAAGGAAACCGAAAAAGTTGTATCAGTTACCGCAGAAACCGTAAGTGAAGTGCCATCGATTGTGATGCTTCCCTTTTCAACTACGTACTTAAGCAAATTTTTTGGTGGCGTGATAGTTACAACGTCCCAGTTTTCGGAATGTTCGCGTGCCGAAACTGCGCCAACTGCATCCACGTGACCTTGAACTAAATGTCCACCAAGGCGAGTGGCAAGTGTCACGGGACGTTCCAGGTTTACTTGAGAACCAGCTAGCAAATCACCAATTGTGGTTCGGTTAATAGTTTCGCTCATCACGTCGGCCGTAAATTGGTCACCATTTTGTTCAGCAACAGTGAGGCACACGCCGTTTACGCAGATTGAGTCGCCCAAATTAGCATCACTTAGGACGGTTGGTCCTTCAATAGTTATGCGGATGGCGTTGTCTGGCAGAGCCTGAATCGCGGCAACGCGACCAAGTTCTTCGACAATTCCTGTAAACATGATCCGCCTTAACGAGTAGTGAAATGCACAAGTAGGTCTAATCCAACACGATCTACTTGGTATTCGGGAAATCGTGACGCATTAGCAAGGGTATTTACGCCAAAATTTCCAATTGCTGGCTTTCCAGATCCAAGGATCACAGGTGCCTGGAACCAGTAAACCTCATCAACAAGGTTTGCGCTCCATAGCGATTGTGAGACATGTGATCCAGCCTCAACTAAAACGCTATGCACGCCATGGCTTTGCCAAAGTTCGGTGATTACCTTCGAAAGATCTCCGGCCATTCTTATGGCAGGTTTTTCACCAGCAAAGATTTGGGAATCAGCGGGCAAGTCGCGGTCGCCAACAATTACGCGAAGTGGCTGCTTGTCTGCTGGTAATGCACGCACGGTTAGCAATGGGTCATCAGCTAATACTGTTCCAGTGCCCGTGAGGATTGCGCCAACACTTGCGCGAATCTCTTGCACTCGTTCTCGCGCAGGTTCCCCAGTAATCCATTTGCTGGTGCCGTCCTCGGCTGCAACAAAGCCATCAAGTGTGGTCGCAGTTTTCCAAATCACCCAAGGACGATTGTTTTGCTGCGCAAAATTCCAAGATGTATTTAGTGCCGTTGCTTGTTCTTGTAGCAAACCAACTTCAACTGCAATCCCAGCATCCTGCAAAGTCTTTATGCCACCTGACATTGCTTGATGAGGATCAGTTTGTCCGATTACAACTTTGGTGATGCCGGCCGCGATAACCGCTTGCGCGCATGGTCCGGTCTTGCCTTGTGCATTACATGGCTCCAAAGTGCAATACAAAGTTGCGCCTACTGATTTTGATCCAGCTTGGGCAATCGCCATAACTTCTGCGTGCGCAGTGCCGCTGCCTTCGTGCCAACCTTCGCCAACGATGTTCCCGGCTGCGTCAACAATTACTGCGCCAACTCTCGGATTAACGTCGCGCGACAAATCAACTTTGCCGGCAAGTTCAATCGCACGTGACATGAAAGTGTCGGAAGACATTAGTTTCCGCACCACCACGAGGCATCAGTTGCACCTTGTGCCTTTGCACGTAAGTTTGCGATTGCTTCAACTGGGTCAGCTGTGTTGTAAACCGCAGAGCCAGCTACAAATGTGTCTGCGCCAGCATCAGCGCACTGTTCGATAGTGCTTAATGCAACGCCACCATCAACTTGAATCCAAATATCTAAGCCAAGGTTCTTTACAAGTTCGCGAGCCCGCTTAATCTTGCCCAATTGATCTGCCATAAATGATTGTCCGCCAAAACCTGGCTCAACTGTCATGATCAAAATCATGTCTAGTTCTGGAAACAGATCCTCATAGTGATCAAGTTTGGTTCCTGGCTTTATTGCCATTCCGGCGCGAGCTCCGTGATTGCGAATGTCTCTGGCAACTTGGCGCGGGTTTGTTGCAGCTTCAACGTGGAAAGTTACGCTTTGCGCGCCTTGCTCGGCGTATCCCGGAGCCCAGCGATCAGCATCGTTGATCATTAAGTGGCAATCAACTGGCGTTGAAACTTCGCGAATGATTGATTCAACAACTACTGGGCCAATGGTCAGGTTCGGGACAAAGTGATTGTCCATGACATCAACGTGCAACCAGTCGGCGCCATCAGCAACCCGCTTACATTCAGCAACTAAGTTGCCAAAGTCAGCAGAAAGTATGCTCGGCGAAATTCGTAGACCCACGGCTTAAGCCTAGCCAAACCGCTCGGGCTATGCGGTCCTGCGCAATAACGCCAAGAACATGCCATCTGTGTGATGGACATCTGGACGAAGTCGCAGATTCATTGAGCCTTTAGGCAGGTTTAGTTGCGGCAGAACTGGCGATACATCCACGGTTTCAAAGTTCGGATTTCGCTTCAAGAAGTTGGCAACGATTGCGTCAGTTTCTGCCAAGTGCGGCGAACATGTTGCATAACCGACTACCCCACCAACGCGGACTAGTTCCCCAGCTTTTGCCAACAACTCTTGTTGTAAGGCAGTTAGCGGCGGGATGTCACTTGGTTGGCGACGCCATCTAGCTTCGGGGCGACGACGAAGTGCACCTAAACCAGTACATGGCGCGTCAACCAGAATGCGATCAAACTGATGATCAGGATTGAACTCCCGGGCATCAGTTTCAATAACTTGATGGTCCCCTGGTGCATTCCACAATGAATTTGAAACTAGGTGGGCGCGAGCTGGGATTGGTTCTAGCGCTGTGAAGTCTGCGCCAGCTTCACTTGCTAGCCCTGCCAAGATTGCAGCTTTGCCACCAGGTCCAGCACACATGTCTAACCAATGAGTTTGAGTACCTTCAACTTCAACTTTGGCTACCGCAAGAGCAACGAGTTGGCTGCCTTCATCTTGCACACCAATTCGGTTATCGCGTACTGCATCAATGTCACCTGGACGCGTTGACCATTTCTCGTCAGGTCCACTTGGGCGCAACATAGTTGCAGCAATCGGTGACCATCGACCTGGTTCAACATGTGGCAACTCAAGTAGCTCAGTCACATCTGCTTGACCAGGTTTAGCAACTAACGAAACTAGGGCTGGTTCATTTCCAGCAGCAAGTACTTCTCGGATTGAATCCAAGTCACACTTGTAAGCATCAGCAAGACTGCGAATTACCCAAACTGGATATGAATATTCAAGCGCTAATACTTCAACTGGAGTTTTACCTTCACTTAAAGTTTCTAACCACTCTTCCCAAGTGCTAGCCGAAATTTTTCGAAGCACTGCGTTAACGAACTTTGATACGCCCATGCCAGCAACTTCACGAGCCAGCGTTACAGTCTCATCTACTGCAGCGTGAGCTGGGATTCGCATGAAAAGCAATTGATAGGCACCAACACGCAAGATGTTTCGAACTTTGCTGTCCATAGTGTCAGTGCGGGAAGCACAAGCATCGATTACTGCGTCCAGGCTTCCTTGGCGACGTAATGCACCGTAGGTAATTTCAGTTGCCAGGCCTGCATCTCGCGAAGAAACCTTTAATTCATCAAGCACTGCTGGTAAAACTAAATTGCTGTAAGCGTCTTTATCGTGAACGGCTTGGAGAACATCGAAGGCTGCGCGTCTAGTGGTGCCAGAATTACTCACTCAAACACCACTGCGGATTTTTGATTACTAAACCAAGTTTTTGCATCTGTTAGATTCCGGCCCGCTTCTTGTACTTGATCCAGTGCAACGGCGTGACTGCCGGTACCAACTAAGACTTCTCCATCACGCATTTGCACTTCACCTGGTGCTAAATCTGTAACGTGCGGTGAAACTGTTACGGGTTGCACCTTGATGCGAGTGTCGCCAAACATGGTCCAAGCGCCAGGGTCTTTGGTGACGGCGCGAATTCGGCGGTCAACGGCGAGCGCCGGATCACTCCAACGCACTTGGGCATCTGCAACTGTAACCTTTGGTGCGCTTGAAATGCCATCAATTGGCTGGTGCAACGGCAGGATCGAACCATTTTCAATTCCGGTAAGCGTGGCCAGCGCTAATTGCGCGCCTTCAATCGAAAGTCGATCCAACAATTCTGTTGAAGTCTCACTTGGCGCGATCTGTGTTGTTAAGTAAGCCAGCATGGGGCCAGTGTCTAAACCTTCATCAATTCGAAACGTCGTTACGCCGGTGAATTCGTCGCCACTCAAGATCGAATATTGAACTGGTGCTGCCCCACGCCATTGAGGTAATAAGGAAAAGTGAACGTTGATCCAGCCATGCTTTGGGACATCAAGTAGTTCTCTTGGCACCATCGCGCCAAATGCCACAACTACTACGCAATCCACATCGGCAAACTTGTCTTTATGTTCGGCTAAGTGCGAAGTTTTCAAGACTGGCACGCCGCTGACACCAGCAACTTCGGCAACTGGACTTGCAGTAAGGGTTCGACCTCTGCCAGCTGGCGCATCCGGACGCGTTACAACTAAAGCAACTTCATGATCAGATGCCAGCAGCGCAGTTAGCGTTGGCACAGCTGCAAGTGGCGTGCCCGCAAATGCGATCCGCACGTTATGAAAAACCGTTCATCATTGAGTGCGGACTTACTTTGATAGTTGGTGACATGTCGCCAAACCATTCAGTCTCGCGAATTGCTTTCATAGCTTCTTTGCGAGCCTCGGTATCAAGGCGATCAATAAACATGACACCATCTAAGTGATCAGTTTCATGTTGCACGCAACGTGCCATTAAGTCACTACCAATAATGGTTACTGGCTCGCCATACATGTTCATGCCTTTAGCGACCACATTCATAGCGCGCTTGGTATCGAAGGTCAGGCCTGGAATAGATAGACAGCCTTCTGGACCATCTTGTTCTTCGTCTGAAAGATCAAGAACTGGATTAATCAAGTGTCCGACTTCATCATCCACGTCGTAAGTGAAAACTCGAAGCGAAACACCGATCTGTGGCGCCGCTAATCCAACACCTGGGGCTTCTTGCATTGTGGCGGTTAAGTCAGCCACTAGTTGGCGAAGTTCTTTATCAAAAGTTGTAACCTCAAGCGCAGGTGTGGTGAGCACTGGATCGCCGAACAACCGAACTGGCTTTACTGTCATGTCACACCTTCTTCAATGAGCTTTGCGTTAACTCAAGTTTAGAGGTTTATCGGGTCAATCCGAACGTTTACAGGTCCGCCCTTATGTTTAGCGCTTCGAGCCGAAGTCATTGCCTTTAAATGCGAGGCAAGTTCGATGCCAAGTTTGCGATCACAGGAAACCAGCATTCGAACTTGGTTGTCCTTGCTAGGCACCGGACCACGAACTAAGGATTCTGGATTCAGTTCCAGCATTGCCAATGCATCATCGATGTCTGATTGCTCGCCAGTAAGTGCAGCTAGACGAACTGCAGGCGGCAAGGAAACCTGAACTCGTTGTTCAAGTTCGCGCTGGGCAAAGCCAGCTGGATCATGGCGAATCAATGCTTGAACGGCTGGATGTTCGGAGTCCGCGACCACTATCACTTCCCCATCAGGGCGAACCAGTGATGCGCACTCATTCCACTTGGCAAAAGTTTCTTGAGTGGCGCTTAGTTCTGGACGCGACAACATGGCATTGCCATCAAGCAAAATTGCAGCTGCATATCCATCTTGGGCAATCGGCGCTGCGCCGGCGGTTGCCACAACAATTGCTGGACGGGAATCCACGGTGCGCAAAATGTGATCTGAAGTTGATGATCGAACCGGAATTCCAGGAAAGGCTCGGCCAAGTTCTTCGGCAGTTCGTTCGCTACCTACAGCTGCCGCGCGAATTGAATTACCTTTGCACTTCTTGCAGCTCCATTTGGATTCAATATGGCCACATAGATGACAGGTTGGTGCACTAGAACGAGCGGTCTGCATTAATGGACCGTTGCAAGCTGAGCACAGCGCTGATGTTCGACAGGTGTCACAAACTATTCGCGGCGAATAACCAAGACGCGAGACTAAAACTAAAACTGGACCTTTAGTTAGTGCTGTCTTCATTCCTTGCATAACTGTCGAAGGAATTCGCGAACCGCTTGCAGCTGGATTTATCTTGGTACCCGCTTCATCCAGAGCGCTACGAACTTTTGGTGATTCGTTTCGCAGTTGATCTCGGCTTTTTGCAACGTGCGCCAGCCAAGGCATTAGTGCGCAGGTTTCAACAGACATAGTTGCGCCAGCAAAAACTAGTGCGGTGTTTTGTTGTGCGCTACGCAGGACTGCAACGTCGCGAGCATGCC
>JBEION010000269.1:0-1829 GCA_040377565.1 Candidatus Nanopelagicales bacterium
CGTCCCGCTTTATGACGAACTCACACCCGAAGAAGTAATTCAAATCGGTGAACTCACTGCGCAGGCTATGCGAACACTTCGAACCGTTGCCAACGCTGCTGGATTCAACATTGGATTAAATCAGGGCAATGTTGCGGGTGCAGGTGTGGCAGACCACATTCATCAACACATCGTGCCGCGTTGGGCTGGCGACATAAACTTCATGCCAATTGTTGGTGGCACAAAAGTATTGCCAGAATTAATTGAACAGACGCGATTGCTGTTATCAGAAAGTTGGAGCGACTAATACTGCGGCTGAATTTTCAGTTGCAATAGTTGAGCCCGGCGTTAATCCACTAGCAAGTATTAGAACTTGATTAGCTTCCACAATGTTCAATTGCTTAGCGGTACCAGAAAACTTTTCAAAGAGATCCAAATTTTCATTCGGCCCCCACATGCGAGCTAGATCTTCAGTGATTGATATTCCTACACGTTCCATTGCTTCATATGCATCGCAGGAAACAGCGGCCAAGTTAAGTACCGGGACCCAAACCGGTTGCAGGATCGACATCCAATTGCTGAAAGAATTAACGCCAACCCCATCATCAATCGGAGTTATCGTCACTACGTCTGGATGTAACCAGGCTGTTTCAAGTTTTGTGACGCTAATTGGCAAACCGGAAGTGTGATTCTCCAGAGTTAAATCATCCAAGCCAAGGTAAGCCAGTTGATCGAATAAGTCTTCGCGAGCCGAACTGGTGATTGCAATGTGTTCTGGGTCAGCTCCTTTGGTAATCCATTTGGCATCAACTAAGGCATGGATTTCGCTCGTGAGAATGTCATAAACACCTGTTAATGAAAGTTCATCATCAGAATCGATAGGCAAGTAGCGAACTAGTAGGTCTGGCTCGAGAACTCGGCTAGCGATGGCGCACAATTCATCAAAGTCTGCGCGGCCGTTTACGACATTGAACGCCAAAATGTGTCGGGGTAACGTCGCATCGCGCGCACCTAACCAGAATTCAACAATTTTTGGATCTACTCCAGCGGCGCCATCTAACGACGCAACGAAGGCATCGCAGGAATCAAGAATTCTTTGGTCGGCTTGGGACGGTCGATGCACGATTGCAACCACATTTGGAAGTTTTTCAAAGGTGGCAAAAGGTGAGTTGTCGCTCGCGGGCCTTGCCCCCATGTTGGCGTAAACCTGTGCCAGGTCCGATGTTTCAGAGGTGATCACATAGATCAATACGTGCGGGTGCCCTGAGTGCACATCGGAACTAGGTAACATCGTCATATCCCTACGAATAGTAGCGGCCATTTGGCAGTAGAGGAATTTATCGTGCTTGATAACGCAAACGCGCGTCGTTCAGCTGCTCGATTTATTGACCCAGTTGCCAGGCTTATGTTGCGACTGAAGGTAACCCCAGATGGAATTACCTGGTTTGGATGCGGCGCAACAATTTTCATTTCAGTGGTCTTTTTGGCACAAGGCAATTTCCTAATCGGCGCAATCTTGTTTGGCGCTTTTGGCTTGATTGACCTACTTGATGGAACTATGGCGCGCATGCTTGGCACCGCTGGGCCTTGGGGAGCATTTTTAGATTCGACTTTGGATCGAATATCGGACGCCGCAGTTATCTGTGCGTTGATCTACTTCTATGTCAACGCCGATAGCAGCAACAGCCAACTAGCC
Source organism: Candidatus Nanopelagicales bacterium (assembly GCA_040377565.1). Taxonomy (GTDB): domain Bacteria; phylum Actinomycetota; class Actinomycetes; order S36-B12; family UBA5976; genus UBA5976. The sequence continues at coordinate 1,676 of JBEION010000269.1, forward strand.
GTGATCGCTGGAATTGTGTCGTTGGTTATGAGTTTGATGACTTCATATGCTCGTGCAAAAGCTGAGTCACTAGATGCCAAGTGCACAGTTGGAATTGCAGAGCGGGCCGAACGCAACTTATTGATTTGGATTTCGCTACTTGTCTCAGCTTTAG
>JBEION010000021.1:0-10468 GCA_040377565.1 Candidatus Nanopelagicales bacterium
AGCCCGGAGTTTCGCGCGACCACTTCACTTTATAAAGCGGTGGTTGTGCCACATAAACAAATCCACCATCAACAAGTGGTCGCATGTAACGGAATAAGAAAGTTAGCAACAAAGTTCTAATGTGCTGGCCGTCAACGTCAGCATCGGCCATTAAAACTAATTTGTGATAACGAAGTTTGTTTATATCGAATTCGTCTTGGATACCTGTTCCGAATGCAGAAATAATTGCTTGAACTTCGGTATTTGCAAGTACGCGATCGATTCGGGTTTTTTCTACGTTAAGAATTTTTCCACGGATTGGCAAAATTGCTTGCGTGCGTGGATCGCGACCTTGACCTGCAGAGCCACCGGCCGAGTCACCTTCAACGATAAATACTTCACACTCAGTTGGTTCGTTACTTGAGCAGTCCTTCAACTTTCCAGGCAAGCTACTGCTTCCTAGTAAGCCCTTGCGGTTGCGAGCTAAGTCGCGTGCTTTACGTGCAGCCAACCGAGCAGTTGCAGCTTGCAAAGATTTGCGCGCAATGTCTTTACCTTGTGCTGGATTTTTCTCAAACCAAGCAGCAAGTTCTTCGTTTACGACTTTTTGCACAAATGCTTTGGCTTCAGTGTTTCCAAGTTTGGTTTTAGTTTGACCTTCGAACTGTGGTTCATGAAGTTTGATCGAAATGATTGCAGTCAAACCTTCGCGCACGTCTTCACCAGAAAGATTTGTGTCTTTCTCTTTAAGGATGCTCCACTCACGCGCGAACTTATTAACCAACGAAGTCAATGCTGTGCGGAAACCTTCTTCATGGGTTCCGCCCTCGATTGTGTTAATTGTGTTTGCGAAGGAATAAACCGATTCGGTGTAGCTGCTATTCCATTGCATAGCAACTTCAAGACTCAATCCACGCTTTTCATCTTCGGAGAAAAACTCAACTATGTCGTTGTGGATTGGTGACTTGCGCACATTTAAATGTTGAACGAAATCTCTAATGCCACCTTCGTACATGTAGGTGACGCTGCGCGGGCCATCAACTTTTGGTTCGCCCGTTTCTTCGTCGATGACTAGACCGGTAGAAGCACGCTCATCCGTAAGCGAAAGTGTTAAGCCGCGATTTAGAAATGCCATTTCTTGGAAACGACGGGAAAGAGTTTCGAAATCATAAATAGTGGTTTCAAAAATATCGCCGTCTGCCCAAAATGTAACTGTGGTTCCAGTTAAATCGGTTTTGCCGCCTTTTTTCAAAGGTGCAACTGGAACGCCGTATTTGTAAGACTGAGTGTGAACAAAACCTTCGCGTCGGACTTCAACGTCAACGTTTCTGGAAAGCGCGTTAACAACTGAGACACCAACACCGTGCAAACCACCGGATACTGCATATCCGCCACCGCCAAATTTTCCACCTGCGTGCAGAACTGTGAGAACTACTTCGACAGCTGGTTTACCTTCGGAGGCAACGATGTCTACTGGGATACCGCGGCCGTTATCTACTACTCGAACGCCGCCATCTTCCAAAATTGTTACTTCAATATGGGTGCAATGTCCTGCTAGAGCTTCATCAACTGAGTTATCTACGACTTCGTAGACCAGGTGGTGCAAGCCTCTTTCACCGGTTGAACCGATGTACATGCCTGGGCGTTTTCTAACTGCATCAAGGCCTTCTAAAACCTGGATGGCACTGCCGTCGTACGTCACTTTCGGGCCTTTCCGTCGTACGTTGTTGGCTCCTGAATGTCAGACCCTCAATAGGGAGTTTTTCAGGCGCTCTAGTACCCCTAATCCTATCTGTTTATTGAATTTTTAGGGAGTCGGGGTATCACCCGTAGGTATCCCTGGGACCCCGTCCTGGGACACTTCTTTGGCCATGTTTCCAGGACGGAGCTGTTGGTCCTAAAACCTTAATTTCGCTGATTCGGCCCTGCCCGATCTCTTCGCCAAGCCGCTGGGAAATTGTCGGTAAAAGTAGCCGAATTTGGGTGGCCCAAGCACTGGATTCTGCCCGCAGCACCAAGGTGCCCGATTGCCCACTTGGATCTAAGTTGAATGATTCGATTTTTACGTGGCTCGCAACATCGTGGCCAACAATTAATCCCCATTGACCATGTAGTCGCCCAGTTGCAACCTGCAGGTCCCAGCCTTTGCTAATAATTAGGCGATCGATCAACCCAGACAAAGTTGCTGGGTCTCGCTCATCTGGACCTGAACCACTTCTTTGCTCGTCATAAAAGTTGGTGTTGCGATTTTTACGATTAGGCACAGTTGTGGTGCGGACCCTTGCTCGACTTAGCAAAGACCGCAAAAATTCTTGTTGTGGTTTATCTAACACAGTGTTAGTTATCTTCTAACAGAAGTTGGTTGCTCGGCAATCCCTTTGGGATATCTTCCATTACTGCGGCTGTGATTAAAGTTTGTTCCACGTCTGAAATTATCGCGATGAGCCGATTACGTCGTCTTTCATCAAGCTCGGCAAACACGTCATCCAGGATCAGAATTGGATCATCGTCATGTTCGCGCAAAATTTTGAAAGCCGCTAACCGAAGTGCGATCGCAATTGACCAAGACTGGCCATGTGAGGCATATCCTTTTGCCGGCATATTGCTTAATTGAATATTTAGGTCGTCTCGATGCGGCCCCACTAATGTTGCGCCACGGTCCACTTCATCCTTACCTCGATTCGCTAATTCAGTTTTGAATAGATTTGCAATTTCGGTTTTGTCACTCACTTCAATAGGCAGCCAGGAATTTGAATAATTCAGAAACAGTGGCTCAGTATCTCCACTAATCGCAGTTCCAAATTCAGTTAAGTGCGGTTCGATTCGTTTGATGTTTTCTAAACGAGTAGCAATTAGTTCGGCACCAGCTTGAATTAGTTGTTCGTCCCAGGCATCTAGAGTTGCTCGCGCTTGAGTTGATGGGGCGCGGCGGCCTAAAGATTTTAAAAGCGTGTTGCGCTGTTTTAGAGTTCGTTCAAAATCACTACGGGTTGTTGAAAGTTTTGGGGAAATTAACGTTCCGAGCTCATCAATAAATCTTCGCCGAGATGAAGGTTCACCTTTTACTAGCTCTAGGTCTTCCGGTGAGAAAATCACAGTTGTTACTAAACCTAAAATGTCACGGGTTTTAGAAAGTGGGTTTCCGTTTAGCGAAACTTTATTAGCGCCTTGAGTATTTATAGTTAGTTCCACTTTTGCTTGGCGGTTATGTTTCTCAACTTGAGCCAAAACGGTTGCCGAAGTTTGCCCATTTCTAATTAGTGGGGCGTCCTGGGAAACCCTATGGCTACTAAGGGTTGCCAAGTAATGAACCGCTTCGACAATGTTTGTTTTGCCTCGGCCGTTGCGGCCCACAATGGTTGTCGCGCCGGGTGAAAAAGAAAGGTCTAAGTTTTCGTGGTTACGAAAATCGCGCAAGGAAAGCTTAGATATTTGCATTACTTAATGTTGCCGATAAACATCTGCACTAATTATTGTTGCCGAATTGGCATCAATAAATATTTAAAGCTGTCATCTGGTTGCGCGCCAAAGTCAGTTGCGCCAGAAATCACAGCTGGTCTAATTGGGGTTGTCATCGAAACAACCGCAACAGATGAATCGATTGCACTTAAGCCATCTAGCAAGAACTGGTGATTGAAAGCGATTGTTAGTTCTTCGCCAGTTAAGGTGCACTCAATAAATTCTTTTGCTTCGGCGAGTTCGCCACTGCCACCGCCGCCAGTAATTACGGCTTCGCCATTCGCGAAATGAACGCGGATTGGTGCTTCTCGCTCTAGAACTAACGAAACGCGTTTAACAGATTCAACAAGCGCGCTGGTACTAATTTGCGCGACAGTTGTCGACTCGGTTGGTAGCAGTGTTTTGTATTTTGGAAAATCAGCAGCAAGTAATCGGCTAGTTGTTTGTCGGCCGGATCCCTCGATACCAATTAAGCCTTCGTTGCCTGCGGCGAAAGCTAAGGAGATTGCTTCGCTGTGTGAAAGCGATTTTGAAGACTCAGATAAAAACTTAGCGGGAACTAAAGCGTGAGTGTTTAGTGAAGTTGAAGCTGGTGACCAATTTAATTCACGAACTGCTAATCGATATCTGTCAGTTGCAGCGAGAGTAATAACCGCTCCATCAACATCGATTTTTACACCAGTAAACGCTGGCAAAGTTTCGTCGCGAGAGGCCGCAATCGCAACTTGGGAAATCGCGGTAGCAAAATCAGTTCCGGTTACAGTGCCGCTTACGTTAGGCATTGTTGGTAGTGGCGGGTACTCAGCCACTGGCATTGTGGGAATTGTGAAAGATGATCGGCCGCAAGAAATTTTTGCGCGGTTACCTTCGATTGTAAAATCAATTACTGCGGAAGGAAGTGAGCGTGTGATGTCTGCTAATAATCGGCCAGGAATTAAAACAGTTCCGGTTTCAGTTACGTCAGCTTTTAAGTTTGCGCGAGCGCTTACATCAGCGTCGCTGCCAGATAGAACTAGTCCGGATTTTTCGGCAACTAAATGCATACCGGTTAACAATGGCTGGGTTGATTTTGTTGGCAAAGTACGAGACGCCCACAAAACTGCATCGGCCATAACATCACGGTCTACTTGGAACTTCACTTACAACTCACCCTCTGGTGTCTCGATCTATTGAGTCTTTATCGTGCCACGTCTGGCTGACTAATTCAGCCACAGTTATTTCATTGATTATTTCTTTATTTACTTCAAAGCTTGGGCTAACCACAGAATTAACAACAGAGTTGGTCAAACCCTAGGTTTGAAATATATCTTTCGTAGTAGTAGTAGGCACTGTGGATTCTGTGGATAACCCACTTAACCCACTAAAACCAAACAATTACCAAAACTAACCTGTGGATAACTTTACAGCTTTCCAACACTTATTAGCGAAACTATAACTTATCCACAGTTATCCACAGGTTTTGGATAAAAACTCTGGTTTATAACAGGTTTAATCCACAATTCTTAAAAAACCTTGAAAAATCAAGAAAGATATCCCCATAGTTATCCACACTGTGTATAGAAGTGACAGATGTTACTAAAGTTACAAAGTTCTTGCTTGGGCCTTAATCCGGGCAGTTAGGTCGCTTACCTGGTTATAAAGGCTTCGGCGCTCAGCAATTAACTGGCGAACCTTGCGATCTGCGTGCATAACTGTGGTGTGGTCGCGACCTCCGAATTGCTGCCCGATCTTCGGTAGCGACAAATCAGTTAGCTCGCGACACAAGTACATAGCGATCTGGCGAGCAGTTACCAACACTCGGGAGCGGCTAGCTCCAGTTAAGTCATCAAGCGTGACACCAAAGTAACTAGCGGTCTGAGCCATAATCAAGCTCGCGCTGATTTCTGGCCCGGCTGCATCTGAAACTAGATCCTTAAGTACAACCTCGGCCAAATCTAAATCAACCGGAGCTCGGTTCAAACTCGCAAACGCGGTCACTCGAATTAACGCACCTTCAAGCTCACGAATATTTGTTGACATCTTTGACGCAATAAATTCCAAAACTTCTGGCGGCGCACTTAATCTTTCCTGCGCGCTCTTCTTTCGCAAAATCGCGATACGAGTTTCTAAATCGGGTGGCTGAACATCTGTGATCAAACCCCACTCGAAACGTGAACTCATTCGGTCTTCGAAACCTTGAAGTTGTTTCGGCGGCAAATCTGATGTGACAACAATTTGCTTGTTTGCATTATGCAAAGTGTTAAACGTATGGAAGAACTCTTCTTGAGTTTGAACCTTGCCGGAAAGGAACTGAATATCATCAACCAACAAAACGTCAATATCCCTGTAACGGCGCTGGAATTCCTTAGCTTTATCGTCACGAATTGAGTTAATGAATTCGTTAGTAAATTCTTCTGAACTTACATAACGAACTTTTGATCCTGCGTAAAGAGTTCTGGTGTAGTGACCAATTGCGTGGAGCAAGTGAGTCTTACCAAGGCCTGATTCACCGTAAACGAAAAGTGGGTTGTATGCCTTAGCTGGTTGTTCAGCAACTGCGCGAGCCGCCGCGTGCGCGAAACGGTTTGAGGAACCAGGCACAAAAGTGTCGAAAGTATATTTCGGATTTAGTCGACTTCCTTCTTCGGAAGTTCTCGGCGCTGGAGCTGGACCGCGAGTAGCTTGCGGTGGCAACGCCGGATTTGGATCCGACTGCAAACCAATCGATTCGATGTCGGCGTAAGTCGAGTCAGCTAATTCATCTGTTGCTTCATCGTCAAGATCTGGCGCAATCGATTCATCTACTGTGACTGCCAAGCGCATTTCGCGACCAAGAGTTGCCGAAAGCGCATCACACACAATTGGGCTAAGCCGGCTTTCTAAAACGTCTTTTGTAAATTCGTTTGGAGCGGCAACCAATGCGGTGTCACCAACAATGCCAAGTGGGCGGGTCAAGGTTACGAATGCTCGTTGCTGTGGAGTTAGTGCTCCGGATGACAAAGACTCTAAAGTCCGTGCCCAAACCTCATTAAGGTCCAGATCTTCCATTTCGCTCCTTGAGTCCAAGTTTGCAGTTGGGGAATAATTGATTTCCACAGGCTCGGACTATGCAGACTACGGCCTGTGGATACCGCCTGACAAGTTGTTTTCCACAGGAAGCCAACTCGGATTTTGAGTTTGACCGAAACCCTTAACTACCCGTATCTTTAGTGAGTTAATACCGAGTTCGATGTGCACCTCGTCGAATGTTCACGAACCTAGAAATTCGTGGATGTCCGATGGCCAATCGCCTCATCCCTACTTCCTTTTGGAGTGTCAGTTATGACAAAGCGCACCTACCAGCCAAATAAGCGTCGTCGTGCCAAGAAGCACGGTTTCCGTAACCGCATGAGCACTCGCGCCGGCCGTGGCATTCTTGCCTCACGCCGTGCCAAAGGTCGCTCAAAGCTTTCCGCTTAATCTGCGGCTCCAAGTAAATGCTTCCCGCCTCGGCGAGGTTGCGTAAGTCCTCGGAAATTTCAGCTGTTATGAAATCAGGCACAAGGTTTTCAGCAAAATTGGTGGTTCTACACGTGGCTCAATCTTCAAGCGAACACACAAAAGTGGCCTTTGCTGTGGGTAAAAACGTTGGAAATTCAGTGGTTAGACACAAAGTCACCCGCCAACTAAGGCACGCAATCACCCCCCTAATTGGTAGTTTCCCAGCCGGATCTCACGTTGTTGTTAGAGCTTTACCAGAGGCCAATCAGGCAACTTTTTCCCAGCTTTCCGAGAACCTTAAATTCGCTCTTTCAAAATTGGCTAAGTCATGAGCCAATTCCTTAACTCGATAAAGAATTTGTGGGCGCTGACCTTTGGCCGGCTTTTTGTGGCGATCCTGGTTGGCATTATTCGCGGCTATCAAATTGTGTTGAGCCCGCGAATCGGTCAAGTTTGTCGCTACTACCCGACTTGCTCGCACTACGGACTTGAAGCAATCAAAGTTCATGGCGCCGGCAAAGGCAGCCTGCTTGCAGCTTGGCGAGTGCTGCGCTGTCACCCATGGGCAACTGGCGGCATCGAATACATTCCCGCAAAAGGAACTTGGACCAACCGAGAAGTAATTGAACTTTCAACTAATAACGATAGGCAGGTTATTGGCGCATGAGCCTTAATCCATTGGTATGGCTAGAAACTCTGGTTAGTTGGGTTTTAGTTTCGTTCCACTCTTTAACTTCCCGAGTGTTCCTTCCAGACAGCGGTTGGGCCTGGGGCCTTGCCATCGTCATGCTCGTTATCTTGATCCGCATCATCTTGATCCCGCTTTTCGTAAAGCAGATTAAGAGCCAGCGAAACCTCCAGATCATTCAGCCGCAAGTAAAAGAAATTCAAAAGAAGTACCAAGGTGATCGCGAGCGCCAATCCCAAGAGCTAATGAAGCTCTACAAGGAAACCGGAACCAACCCGCTATCTAGCTGCTTGCCAATTTTGGCGCAAGCCCCAATCTTCTACGCCTTGTTCGTTGTGCTGCAAGGCATTGCAATGAGCCAGCCAAAGGGTGTGCTGACTGACGAATTAGTTGAGTCAGCTAGAAACGCAACTATCCTTGGCGCTCCGATTTATGGCACATTCATGAACCGAGCCGAGACTGCAAACCCAACTGCAACTTTCTGGGTCACCTTAATCTTGATCTTCTTGATGACACTTACTTCGTTCCTAACTCAGCGCCAATTGATCGTTAAGAACACCGCACCTGACAACCCAATGGTGCAGCAACAAAAGATTTTGCTTTATGTATTCCCGATCATTTTTGCGGTCACCGGCATCAATTTCCCAGTCGGTGTATTGCTTTACTGGTTCACCACAAACCTTTGGACTATGGGCCAACAGTTCTATGTAATCCGAAATAGTCCACAGCCAGGAACCCCAGCATTTGATGCACTTGAAGCCCGAAGAGCTGCAAAAAAGTCTAAGAAGAACCCTGAATCCGTTACCGAAATCGAGCCGACGCCAGAAGCTAAAGTCACTCGCCAGCAACCTAAAAAGAAGCCTAAAAAGAAACGCAAATAGTTTCACGTGAAACAAAGCCACTACCCAAACTAGATTTCCAACACAGAAAGGCCAAACCAAATGGCTGAAAAACTCTCACTACTTGAACAAGAAGGCGAAATCGCCGCAGATTACTTAGAAGGTCTATTAGACATCGCAGACCTTGATGGCGACATCGACATGGACGTTGAAAATGATCGCGCAACTGTAAGCATTGTTGGCGCAGACCTAGCTCAACTTGTTGGCAAAAAAGGTGAAGTTCTTGATGCAATTCAAGAACTAACTCGTCTTGCGGTAACTCGCGAAACTGGCGAACGCTCCCGATTAATGCTGGATATCTCAGGCCATCGAGCCGGAGTTAAGGCCAAGCTAATTGAGGTAGCAAAGGAAGCTGCTGCTAAAGCAATTGAAACTGGCGAAGAAGTTGAACTAAAGCCAATGAACGCTTTTGAGCGCAAAGTAGTCCATGACGCAGTTGGCGAAGCCGGCGCATCCAGCATTTCCAAGGGCGAAGAACCAAAGCGCCGAATCGTGGTCCTTCCGGCTTAGTTTCACGTTTCACGTGAAACATTTATCGAAAGACTAATTCAGTGAAAGAAATCACCGAGGTTTACCCAGATGCTGCGGAAAACCTTGCCCGATTCGCGCATTGGTTAGCCGGAGCAGGTGTGGAACGTGGCTTTTTAGGGCCACGAGAAGTAGATCGAATCTGGGATCGCCACATTGCTAACTGTGCAGTTGTTGAAGAACTTATCCCTGCCAACTCAAAGGTTTTTGACATTGGCAGCGGGGCTGGCTTACCGGGCTTAGTTCTAGCGATAGTTAGACCAGATATCACAATGGGTTTGATTGAACCATTAATGCGCCGGTCTGAATTCCTAAAGGAAGTTGTCACAGACCTTGGTTTAACTGACCAAGTAACAGTTATTCGGGGGCGAGCCGAGGAACTAAAAGGCCATACTGCGCCCGTTGTTACCGCCCGGGCCGTTGCCCCACTTGGGAAATTACTTACCTGGTCACTGCCAATAACCACTAAAGGCGGACAGATTTTGGCCATGAAGGGCAGCTCGGCGGCAACTGAAATCACTGATGCCAAGGAAATCCTCAAGGGCCGCAAGGCAGAAATCGTACTTTGTGGCGAAGGCGTCGTGGATCCACAGACCACCGTCGTACGGGTGACCACCTAACATAAGCGTCAGGCATTTGCCCTACGCTTAAGACTCAAGTTAGTAATACTGGGGTTAAGAAATTAGGTTGGCAAAATGGCGTACGCCGATGAAGAAGACACACCTTTAGCTGCGGCTGCGGCTGCGGCAGTCTACGTTCGACGTGGACTTAAAGGCACTTTCGCCAAGCCAAAACAAACCCGGATCATCACTATTGCTAACCAAAAAGGTGGCGTAGGAAAAACTACATCCGCGGTAAATCTGGCCGCATCTATGGCACTTGCCGGCTTGAACGTTCTAGTGATCGACCTTGATCCACAAGGAAATGCCAGCACTGCCTTTGGAATCGACCACTATGAAGATGCCAGCGGATCCTTTGATGTTTTGTTAGATGGCGAAGCAATCGCTGACATGATGAGCGCTGCCGAAGGCTTTGATTCCTTATGGGTATTGCCAGCAACTCTGGACTTAGCCGGGGCAGACATTGAACTTATTTCGACTGTGGATGAGGCCAAACGGCCCTTCCTGCTAAAGCAAGCTCTGGCTGATTTCTTGGCCGATCACGAAATGGACTATGTATTCATTGATTGCCCACCAAGCCTAGGAATGTTGACGATTAATGCCCTAGCCGCGGTTAAAGAGGTTTTGATCCCAATCCAGTGCGAGTTCTACGCTCTTGAAGGTGTCCAGCAATTGCTTCGCACCATTGAGTTCGCCAAAGAACGCCTCAATCCGGAACTAGAAGTCAGCACCATTTTGCTGACAATGTATAACTCCACAACCAACCTTTCCGCCTCAGTAGTTGAGGAAGTGCGCGGCTACTTCGGCAAAAAAGTCCTAGAAACCGTAATTCCAAG
>JBEION010000288.1:0-1578 GCA_040377565.1 Candidatus Nanopelagicales bacterium
CGGCAGATGCAGGAGATCCATGGCTGGCACACCTTTAACACCCGCTGCCCAAACTGTTGTATTCGCTTGGATCGTATTTCCGTCGAGGGTAAGGATTGAGTCTGGTAGAACCTCCTTAACTGAAGTGTTAGTAAGTACTGTCACGCCAAGTTTTTCTAAATCCTTCTGGGTCCTATTGGAAAGTGACTCTGAAAAAGATGGAACTAATCTTGGGCCAGCTTCAATAATGGAAACTCGAACTCGATTTGCCGCATCGGCATAATCTGAACGCAACGGTCCACGAACTAACTCCGCGAAAGCGCCAGCCATTTCAACGCCAGTAGGACCGCCACCAACAATTGCGATGTCAAGACTGTCTTTGTTTCCTTGTCGGCACATCTCTTCATATGAACGCATAACTTCAGAACGAATTGTTAATGCTTCACCGACAGACTTCATGCCCAGTGCATTTTCTTTAACTCCAGGGATTCCAAAGTCAGCTGTGGTTGAACCAAGAGCAATAACTAGGTGGTCATACTTAACAACTTGGCCATCAGTCAAAGTTAATTCGCTGGCTGCAGCATTTAACTTTTCTGGAGTTCCCATCCGAAACTGCACATTGGTTTTGCGTAATGCGCCACGAATTGGATAAGCAACATGGTCTGCGGCAAGACCTGCAGTTGAGACTTGATAAAGCAGCGGCAAGAAAGTCTGAAAGTTGTGACGATCAATCAAAACAACTTCAGCTTGTTTGGAAAGCGCGCGGGCTGCAGTCAGTCCACCGAAACCTGCGCCAAGTATTACAACTTTTGGCATTGCCATACTGGCCTCGATTCCTTGGGGTCTAGCAGGTCAAGACTAGTCCCCAAAGCCAGGGCGAGGCACAGAACTCATTAGGGTCTGGCTAAATCCACCGTCGGCGACAAGGTCGGCGCCCGTTATATATCGGGCCCGATCGCTGGCTAAGAAGGTAACGACATCTGCAATGTCATCTGGCTTAGCCACTCGACCAACTGGCACCGCAGCATCACGGCGCTGGGCAACGTCACCAACTTGGTAGTAAGCCTCGGTCATAGGTGTGCGAACTAGGCCGGGACTCACAGTATTACTGCGGACCCCTTTTGAGCCAAGTTCATATGCAAGTTGCTTGGACATAACTACGACACCAGCTTTGCTCACACTGTATGCCCCACTTGAACCTTGCGGGTTAGTGCTTGAAATCGATGCAATGTGAATCATTGATCCGTTGCCAGAAGCAACTAAATGCGGAGCAAAAGTCCGAGCCATTAGGAAGTAACCAGTCAGGTTAACTTTTAACAAGTCATTCCATTCAACTGTGGTCAGATCAGCAAGTGCGCCCGGCCTGACTAGGCCTGCAGCATTTACCAAAATGTCACAAGTCTTGATTGAAGCTGCGACCGCTTCAATTGCAGCTTCGTCAGTAACGTCACATACATGGCCAGTTGCCTGGCCACCGTTTTTCGTTATCTCAGCAACGGTGGCATCTACTAATTCACCTGCTCGATCCAAAACATTGCAGTGCACACCATTTGCTGACAATTCCAACGCAACAGCTTTTCCAATACCGCCACCGGCACC
>JBEION010000032.1:0-7785 GCA_040377565.1 Candidatus Nanopelagicales bacterium
AACACAGAACCTAAATTGTAAATTTCTTGTAAATCGAAAAGTTACTCGCCAGTAAACCGAAAATTCGGACAACCTCGGTTAATACTCAGCGAAAAACAATTACTCGGCAGGGGATTCCAGATCCGCAAGCACTTCAATTTTTTGAGACTCAGAAAGTGGCTTGTCTGCTTGCAGCAGACGCGAAGCGGCATAGAACCAGATGTAGAAAGTCGATAACACAAGCCCGATAGAAACTCCGAGTAGCGCAATCTGCGGGCTAACGTTTTCGACTAGGTAGCCACCAAGTGCCGTGCCAACCGCCAGCATTGAACCTTCAACTGCCCATAGCCACGCTTGAGCTGAGGTAGCAGTTCCCTGTGGTCGCACTGCCTCTAAAACTTCCCAGTGAAAAACTTGCGCAAAGCCCATTCCTAAACCAAGTAGACCCAACACCAGCGCCATTGACCAGCCAGGTTTTGTGAACACGAGTGGTAATGCAGCGACGGATGCTCCAAGACTTGCCCACTTAAAACCTTGCAATGGAGTTGTGACAGATTTTCTACTACCAATTAGCAGCCCACCAATAATGCTGGTGCCAGCAAGAGTTGCGAGCAGGGGAGCGGACAGCCCCGGAGTTCCTTGCAAAGTTGAAAACGACGGAATCGAGATTTCTAGCAGTCCCCAAGCCAATCCGAAAACCATGCCTTCAACTGCAAGAATTTGAAACTGTTTGTTTCGCAGCAACAGCATGGAGTTGCCTTGTTGCGGCTCAGGCTTCCAGTTTCGAGACGCTGGCATTTGAATAATCGCAATGCCACCGATTGCCATTAAGGCCGCGGTTACCCAAAGGGCAGCGCTGCCGCTGTATTGAATTGAAATCGCAGTTGCCAATACTGGGCCAGCAACAATAGTTGAGCTTGAAATCGTAGTGTCGAGGGCATAGGCAGTGCGTAAGTTCTCCGGTCCAACTAACACTCGCCAAAGCGGGCGCGTTGAGAGATTTACAGGTGGCGACATCAAGCCAATCAGGCCAGAGGCAACGACGATTGCAGTTGGAGTTGAAACTGAACTTAAAACTATTACCAGTGCAACCCAAGATGGAACAAAAATACTTAGTGGTCGAGTCTGCCCCCACTTATCAATCAAGTTGCCTCGAAAGCCAGCCGTCAACGACGAGGTAATTGTTTCAACGCCGGTTGCAATGCCAGCCAATGTAATAGAGCCAGTTTTATCTTGAACAAAAAAGAAAGTGGCGAGGGCGATCATGCCGTAGGCAAGTCGTCCCGGAAGGGCGCTAACAACCAATCGTTTTACCCCAGGAATTTCAAAGAGTTCGAGGTATGTGCGCACTCCCAAAGCCTACTGCTTACAGCACTTAACGCTCTAAGCGATAAAACGCCAATAGAGCCGAATAAGTTTCTTTTCCTTAGGTCTATGTGGGAGAGTTGAGAGTTACCAAAACACTCTTCAAAAAGCAATATTCGAATTCTAGGAGCACCATGTCAGTCGCAAGCTCTGCAAGCACCCAAAACCAACTAGATCCAAACCGCTGGCGCGCACTTATGGTTATCGCCATCGCCCAGCTAATGGTGGTTCTTGACGCATCGATTGTTAACATAGCGCTTCCTTCACTTCAGGCTGACCTTGGCATCACTGATGCAAATCGTCAGTGGGTTGTAACGGGTTACACCTTGGCCTTTGGTGGCTTGTTGCTTCTTGGCGGACGCATCTCGGACTTCTGGGGCCGTAAAAAGGCTTTCATGACAGGCCTATTAGGTTTTGCTGGCGCGTCTGCAATTGGCGGTATTGCCCAGAACCAAGAAATGCTGTTCGCCTCGCGTGCGCTGCAGGGTGCATTCGGCGCGCTATTGGCACCAGCCGCACTTTCTTTGATTACTACAACCTTTAGTGACTCCAAGGAACGCGCAAAAGCTTTTGGCGTCTACGGCGGTCTTTCGGCAGGCGGCGCAGCTATCGGATTAGTTTTAGGTGGCCTGTTGACTCAGTACGCATCATGGCGCTGGTGTCTATTGGTTAATGTTCCAATCGCGATCGCCGCATTCATGCTTGCGATTCCGAATGTAAAGGAAAGCAAGGCCAGTGGAGATACTCGATATGACATTCCTGGCGCAATTACGTCAACACTTGGTTTAGTTTCCCTGGTTTATGGAATAACTAAAGCCGGCGAATTGGGTTGGTCGGATACAACAACACTTACTTGGTTTGGTGTCGCAATTACACTGCTTGCAGCATTCTTTGTAATTGAAAGTCGCACCAGTCATCCATTGCTACCAATGAACATTTTGTTAAACCGAAATCGTGGGGCTAGTTACTTGACTTCATTTATTGTTGGCGCTGGCTTGTTTGGCATGTTCTTATTCCTTGCCTACTTCTTCCAAGGCATCCTGCAGTATTCGCCAATCAAGGCTGGCTTGCTGTTCCTTCCGTTCTCAGTGGGTGTAGGCATCAGTGCTGGAATTGCATCACAGGCGCTTCCAAGATTTGGTCCACGCTACGTATCCTTTATCGGATTAATCATGGCGACCGCAGGTATGTTGCTGCTGACCCAGCTTGAGCCAACGAGCGCTTATGTTAGTGACATTTTGCCGGCTCTGATGGTTTTGAGTTTAGGTATGGGACTTGTATTCGTACCAATCTCAGCTACCGCATTGTTTGGTGTGGGTAATCATGATGCAGGTGTTGCTTCGGCAGTACTTAATACTGCACAGCAAATCGGTGGCGCCCTAGGTACTGCGTTCCTTAACACAATCGCAGTTACCGCAACGGCTAACTATTTTGTCGACAACATGATTGATCCAGCAGATCCAGCGAATGCAGGCGCTATGCCAGTAGCGCTAACAGAGGGATTCACTACTGCATTTACTTGGAGCGCAGGATTTATGATTCTTGGCGCACTAATCTGGGTATTCATGATCAATGCCAACAAAGACACTTTGGGTGCCAACGATGCACCTGTACATGTGGGATAGCGAGTTAACATGAGCGAAATTTCTAGAGCCACAACCAGTGACATGGCCGAGTTACATCCACTTGTTGAGAAATATCGTGCGTTCTATAAGCAACCGGAGAATGAAAAGACTTTAGGTTATTTAGAACAGCGAATCAAGAGTGAAGAAGCAATCGCTTTCATAGCTCGCGTCGATGGCGAAGCTGTCGGTTTCACTTTGCTGTATCCAACTTTCTCCACCGTTTCACTTTCAAACATTTGGTTGCTTAATGACTTGTATGTGGATGAGTCTGCGCGCGGCAAGGGGATAGCAAGCGAGCTTATGGATGTTGCGGAATCAGCAGCTAAAAGCGCTGGGGCAACCCGTGTGTTTTTGCGAACTGCTAACGATAACTTGCCAGCACAAGCACTTTACGAAGGTCGAAATTGGGTTAAGGACGAAGTATTTCGTCGCTACGACCTGGTGTTCTAGTCCGAGCTAACTTCAAATAGTTTGAGAAGTCCTCGAAAGACTAGGATTGCGGCATGACAATTCAGATGCCAACTCGTAAGTTACGCGATCTTGAAGTAAGTGCCATCGGACTTGGCTGCATGCCAATGTCATGGGGTTACAACGTTGCCGATGCTGATCGAAATGAAATTCGAGCAACTATTCATCGCACATTGGAACTAGGTATAACTCTGTTTGATACCGCAGACGTTTATGGTCCGTGGACTAACGAGGAAATTCTTGGTGAGTACCTGGTCAAAGACGGCCTTCGGGACAAAGCGATCATTGCTTCCAAATGCGGCTTAACGCCGGTCAACATGACTTCTTACGGCAAGAATGGCAAGCCAGAGTACGTTCGCCAAGCTTGTGAAGACTCACTTGGCAGACTTGGCACTGATTACCTCGATCTTTACCAATTGCACCGAGTAGATCCAGAGGTTCCAATTGAAGAAACTTGGGGAGCCTTGGCTGGTCTAGTTGAAGCTGGCAAGGTTCGTTACATCGGACTTTCGGAAACTACCGTGGAAGAAACTGCAAAGTGCCATGCCATTCATCCAGTAACTAGCGTGCAAAGTGAATTTTCAATTTGGACTGACGAGCATGTAAAGAATGGTGTGATTCAATACTGCGCGGATAACAACATCGGTTTCTTGCCATTTTCGCCACTTGGCCGAGGCTTCTTAACCGGAACGGTCACTGCTGACACCATTGCCGATGGAGATTTCCGCAGTGCTAATCCAAGATTTACCGCCCAGGCAATTGCAGACAATCAAAAAATCGTTGATGGCATTGCAGTAATTGCCAGTCGACACAATGCCACACCGGCACAGATCGCTCTTGCATGGATCCTGGCGCAAGGGCCCAACATGGTTCCAATTCCAGGTACTAAGCGCCGCAAATGGTTGGAAGAAAATGCTGCCGCTGTATCGATTGAGTTAAGCGCGCAAGATCTAGCGGATATTGCTGCTCTGCCGAGACCAACTGAGTCGCGTTACTAAGACTTAACTAAAGCCAGAAGAAACTAGAGAAGCGGGTACGAACCGTCTTCATCGTGAACTTCAGTGCCAACTAGCGCTGGAGTAAACACGCAGATAATTCTAAGTTTGGTGTGACTTCGCATTTGGTGACGATCATGCTTATCAAGCGTGTAGGTCATACCCGGGCGAACTTCAAAAATTTCGCCAGTTTCGAGGTTCTCAAGTTCACCTGTGCCATCGATGATGTAGTTGGCTTCGATGTGATTCTTGTATTGCAAAGTTGTAGTGGTCCCAGCTTCTAATTCAGTGTCATGAAAAGAGAACCCCACACCATCTTCGCGCGTCAACATACGAAGGCTGGTACCAGTTGAAACTTTGCGGTGACGAGGCCCACCCACTAAATCCTCTTTATAAGTAACAATCATGCTGACTCCTTAAGCCGGGTATTCATTTCAATCTACGTAATTAACTTATCGGCACAAACTAATCTGCTGGGGCGAACCCGAGTACTTCGCCAAAGAATTTAAGTTCCTCGATTGCACATGTCGTGATTGTCTGACTTTTTCGAAATCCATGGCTCTCACCTTCGAATTCAAAGTATTTGTACTTCACGCCATTCTTAATACAGGCATCCCGAAACGCTTGAGACTGGGAAGGCGGAACGATTGGGTCATCTGAACCTTGAAAAATGATCAATGGTGAAGTCAAGTTGTCCGCATGAGTCAACGGTGAGCGTTCAAGGTAAAGCTCTTTTTGCTCGGGGTAAGGACCGATGAGCGAGTCGAGATAACGCGACTCAAAGTCATGAGTGTCCTCTGCCAACATAATGAGTTCGGCAACACCGTAATAGTTTGCACCTGCAGCAAAAACTTTGCTATGCACTAAGCCATTTAGAACTGCATAGCCACCTGCGCTGCCACCGCGAATCACGATTCGACTTGGATCTGCCAATCCATTAGCAACTAGGCCTGCTACCACCGCAAGAATGTCCTCGGTATCTACAACACCCCATTGTCCTTTTAGGGTTTCGCGATATGCCCTGCCATAGCCAGTTGAGCCACCGTAATCAACGTCAACAACCGTGAAGCCTCGGGAAGTAAAGAAGGCACGTTTAATCGAAGCCACACCAGTGGTGTTAGCGGTAGGTCCGCCATGCACCGTGATCACAACAGGTGGCAATTCATTGCTTTCGTAGTTTGGATTTGTAGCTGGTGACATGAAGGCATGAACTGTGCGGCCATTTTGGCTTGGAAAACTTATCGCCTGTGCGACCGGCAGAAATGCTTGGTCAATTGGGGCAGCTACTTGAGCGATAACTTCTGGGTGAGTTGTGCCGGTAGCAGTTAACTCGACTAGAGCAGAGAGGATTTTAGGGCCACCACCGATTACAAAAATTCGATCCTGATAGACGCTTAAGTGCGCAAAATTAGTTAAGTTGCATTCTAGATCTCGCCAGGTTCCAGTATTTGGATCTATTAGGGCAATCGTTTCTTGCGCTGGGTTGCCATGTATTCCAACTAGTTCTCCGGAATCCAAGATTCGGAGTAGGTGAGTGCCAACAATCCACATCGGATGTGCCCACTCCGCAGACTCAAAAACTATTTGGCGCTTCGAGCCTTTGGTATCTGACTCCCAAACATTCCAGAATCCAGAAGCATCGCTAACAAAATAGAGTTTGCCTGAATTAGACCAAACCGGGCTATTCACTGCTTCGCTCTCGTTACCAGCCAGGATCGTGGCGTTAACGAGGTTTCCCTGCGGATCAATGTCGGCTAACTGTAGCTGCGTTCCATCCCACGGCATTTGTGGATGTTCCCAAGAAATCCAAGCAAGTTGTTGCTCATCCGGCGACAGCGCAAGGTGAGCATAAAAATGTGAAGTTGAATCCAGAACTCTTATTTGCATTGCGGTGTTGATAGCAATCAAATCCCGAGTGGTGCTGGCACCTTCGGTAATTTCTCGAACACACCAAATTTCTGAGCCTCGAATTAGAAAATCGCTATAGCGAGCGAGCGTTCCTGGCGAGCTTTCCGCAGTGATTGGCTCTGGTTCACCGCCGACAGTCTTCCAATAGATTCGCTGATCTGACTTCTCGGCAAATACAAGTCCGGGTTCGCCATTCCAGGTGCAAATCAGCCAACTTAGGCCACCCATTTCGTGGACTCGAGTTGAGGCGCTCCAAGGCGCTGGCAAGATGTCGCCATTCGCGCGACTGACCACTACATTGCGACCATTTTCATTAGGTCGTGATTCATCCCAAAACACATCACCGTTGAAAGTCTGCGTGAATCCCATCGAGACACCAGCCTGCGAGAGCATCTCAGGCGTTACTGGAGAAACCCAGGTGCCAGGTTGTGCGACGGTCATGAGTTGACTCTATTCAATTGGCAAAAACAAAGGGCACCCGACGTGGTTAATGTCGAGTGCCCTTTAGCTAATTGCCTATAGGTCGTAATACAACTCAAACTCAGCTGGATGTGGACGCAAACGAACGTAATCAATTTCTGCAGTTCGCTTGTACTCAATCCAAGTTTCAATTAGATCCTTGGTGAATACGCCACCTTCTAGCAAGTAGTCATGATCTGCTTCCAGTGCTTCAAGTACTTCTAGAAGTGATGAAGGTACCTGTGGAATGTCAGCTGCTTCCTCTGGTGGCAATTCGTAGAGATCCATATCAACTGGTGCATGTGGCTCAATTTTGTTCTTGATGCCATCAAGTCCAGCCATCAACATGGCAGCAAACGCCAAGTATGGGTTGCTGGATGGATCTGGGCAACGGAATTCGATGCGCTTGGCCTTTGGATTGCTTCCTGTTACTGGAATGCGTAGGCAAGCAGAACGGTTGCGCTGTGAGTAAACCAAGTTCACTGGAGCTTCATAGCCTGGAACCAAGCGGTGGTAAGAGTTAACTGTTGGGTTTGTGAAGGCAAGAAGTGATGGCGCATGCTTCAAGATGCCCCCGATGTACCAACGCGCAAGATCTGACAAACCACCGTAACCACGCTCGTCGTAGAACAATGGGGAACCCTTTGTCCAAAGCGACTGGTGTACGTGCATTCCGGAACCGTTGTCACCGAAAAGTGGTTTAGGCATGAAAGTTGCAGTCTTGCCACCTTCCCAAGCAGTGTTACGAATTACATACTTAAACAACATGACTTCGTCAGCTGCCTTTAGCAATGTGTTGAAGCGATAGTTGATTTCCATCTGACCTGCAGTGCCAACTTCATGGTGTGAGCGCTCAACAAGTAATCCAACTTCAGCTAACCGCACAACCATTTGATCGCGTAGGTCGGCCATTTGATCGGTTGGTGAAACTGGGAAGTAACCACCCTTGATGCGGGTCTTGTAACCTCTGTTGTCGCTGCCGTCAG
>JBEION010000185.1:0-2780 GCA_040377565.1 Candidatus Nanopelagicales bacterium
CGCACCTTCACTATTGCTCGAATCACTGGCGCTGAACTTGCTGAGAACGTTGACGAAGAAGGAACTGCATAATGACTGATGGACCGTTAATCGTTCAAAGCGACAAGACACTGCTACTTGAAATCGATCACGAGTTAAGCAGTGAGTGCCGACATGCGATCGCGCCATTTGCTGAGCTTGAACGCGCCCCAGAACACATTCACACTTATCGCATCACTCCACTTGGACTTTGGAATGCCCGCGCTGCACTACATGACGCCGAATCAGTCGTGGATACCTTGCTGAAATATTCCCGCTATCCAGTTCCGCATGCACTGCTTGTTGACATTGCTGAAACCATGGCACGTTATGGTCGCTTGCAATTACACATGCACCCAGTTCATGGCTTAGTGCTGACTGCAAATGATCGCACCGTACTGGAAGAGATTTTGCATTCAAAGAAAATCACGCCACTGGTTGGTAAGCGAATTGATGAAGACACAATCGCCGTGCATGCCAGTGAGCGTGGAAACATCAAGCAAGCGCTCTTGAAACTTGGTTGGCCAGCTGAAGACTTGGCTGGTTATGTTGATGGCGAAGCACATCCAATTGCACTTGCCGAAAACTCATTTGAACTTCGCACATATCAACGCGAAGCTGCTGAAGGTTTTTGGCATGGTGGCTCTGGTGTAGTCGTGCTGCCTTGTGGTGCTGGCAAAACAATTGTTGGCGCAGCGGCCATGGCACTAGCTGGTGCAACGACTTTGATCCTTGTAACAAACACTGTGTCCGCTCGACAGTGGAAAGCTGAGTTACTTAAGCGCACAACACTTACTGAAGAAGAGATCGGTGAATACTCTGGTGCCCGCAAAGAGATTCGTCCGGTAACAATTGCGACTTACCAAGTTATGACTACTCGTCGCCAAGGTGTTTACGCTCACCTGGAACTTTTCGATGCTCGCGACTGGGGTTTGATTATTTATGACGAGGTCCACCTGTTGCCTGCTCCGGTGTTTAGGTTCACTGCTGACATTCAAGCCCGTCGTCGTCTTGGGCTAACTGCAACTTTGGTTCGCGAAGATGGCATGGAAGGTGAAGTCTTTTCGCTCATCGGTCCAAAGCGCTATGACGCTCCTTGGAAAGACATCGAAGCTCAGGGTTACATCGCGCCTGCTGATTGCGCCGAAGTTCGCGTAACTTTGCCAGATGCTGAGCGTTTGGCTTATGCCATGGCTGAACCTGAAGAGCGTTACCGCCTTGCCAGTACTACTTCTTATAAGAATCGTGTGGTTGATCACTTAGTTAACTTGCATCCGGACGATCACATTCTGGTTATTGGTCAGTACCTAGATCAACTCGATGAGATCAGTACTCACTTGGGTGTGCCAACAATTACCGGAGCGACTCCAATCAAGGAGCGAGAGCGGTTGTTCCAATCCTTCCGCGAAGGTGAAACTCGAGTTCTAGTGGTTTCAAAGGTTGCAAACTTCTCAATTGACTTGCCAGAAGCTGGCGTAGCGATTCAGATAAGTGGCACGTTTGGTTCTAGGCAAGAAGAAGCGCAGCGCCTAGGTCGAATACTTCGACCGAAGGGTGACAAGCGCTCGGCGCATTTCTATACAATCGTCACTCGCGACACTGTAGATGCTGACTTTGCGGCCCATCGCCAGCGGTTCCTTGCCGAGCAGGGGTATGCCTACCGAATTATTGACGCGGATGACCTTTTATATGGAAAGCCAGTGGCTGAATAGCCCCACAAATGGGGGCTTTCCCTGCAAGCAAGTTGCAGGGAAGATGTCCGATTTGTACGATTAAGGCTCACGGGGATGTGGGCTATGAACAATATCGATCTACCAGATGCGGATTCGCCACGCCCAAATTTAGCCAACATCCCAAGCATGGATGACATGTTGGCGCTCTACGAAAAAGTTTTGGCTGAGCTGGACAGCGCTATCTCGACCGCAAAAGACTTTTCCTCCGATGACCCGCAATCAAACGCCCGTCACGGCAAATAACTACTTCACGTAATTCTTGGCAACTAAGAAAGGCCCCGAGAAAATCTCGGGGCCTTTCTTTTTAGTCTTTGTTAGGTATGAACTAGAAGCCTCTTGTATCGCTTACGCGATCCAAGCCCATTCAGCTCTTATTGGTATGGATTAAAAATCCATACCTCCCATGTCTCCGCCACCGGCCATTGGTGCAGCCTTTTCTGGCTTGTCAGCAATGACAGCCTCAGTGGTTAGGAATAGTGCAGCAATGGATGCAGCGTTCTGAAGTGCAGAGCGAGTTACCTTAGCTGGATCGATGATGCCAGCCTTGATTAGATCTACATATTCTCCAGTTGCAGCATTCAAGCCAAAGCCAGGTGCAAGGTTACGAACCTTCTCTGCAACAACTCCGCCTTCAAGGCCAGCGTTCATTGCAATCTGCTTTAGCGGTGCTTCAACAGCTACCTTGACGATGTTCGCGCCAACTGCTTCTTCGCCTTCAAGATTTAACTTGGCGAATGCCTTTTCGGATGCCTGTAGAAGAGCAACGCCACCACCGGCGACGATTCCTTCTTCAACTGCAGCCTTTGCGTTGCGAACAGCATCTTCGATGCGGTGCTTGCGTTCCTTAAGTTCAACTTCAGTTGCTGCGCCAGCCTTGATAACTGCAACACCACCGGCAAGCTTGGCCAGACGTTCCTGTAGCTTTTCGCGGTCGTAGTCAGAGTCAGACTTTTCGATTTCAGCGCGGATCTGGTTTACGCGGCCAGCGATCTGGTCTGCGTCTCCGGAACCTTCAACAATTGTGGTCTC
>JBEION010000239.1:0-2168 GCA_040377565.1 Candidatus Nanopelagicales bacterium
CGGACTGACGTGAACCGTTACCGCTCTTGCCGTTACCACCAAATGGTAGATGTGCTTCAGCGCCAGATGTTGAGTTGTTGATTGAAAGCATGCCTGCTGAAATTCCCTCGCGGAAAGTCCAAACTGACTTTGGATCGCTGGTGTAAATCGCGGCTGAAAGACCGAAGCCATGATCATTGCCAAGTTCAATTGCTTCTTCAATGGTTGAGAAGCGGCCAACTGTTACAAGTGGACCAAAGGTTTCAGTATTGTAAAGCGCATCTTCTTTTTTGATGCCCGCAACAATTGTTGGGTGCACGAATACGCCAGCTTCAGGATCTCCAACGAAACCTTCACGTGGATTGTCTTTTGTGATTCGACCGATGCCAGTTGAACCAAGCACGGTGTGATGAGGCTGAATCAACTTCAAGTTCTCTTCATGAGTTGCAAGATACTTCTCAGCGATCATTGGACCGAATAGTACGTCTTCCATTGGGTCGCCAACCTTTGAGCTAGCAACCTTGTCTGCGTACATCTTTAGGAACTTGTCGTAAACCGAATCGTGGATCCACAAAGTTCCAAGTGAAGTACAACGCTGACCTGCAGTACCAAAGCCTGCGAACAATGCGCCATCAAGCGCTAGTTCAAGATCTGCATCAGGCATGATGATCATCGGATTCTTGCCACCAAGTTCTAGGCAAGCGCTCTGAATGTATTCGCCAACCTTGGCACCAATTAGACGGCCAACTTCAGTTGAACCAGTGAAGCCAACTTTGTTGATGGTTCCTTCATCTAGGCCCTTAACCATTCCCTCAAAGGTTTCTTTACCTTCTGCGACAACAGTGATCAGAACATCTTTTGGAACACCTGCAGCATGGAAGATTGCAGTCATCGCTTCGGCAACAGCTGGGGTGTATTCAGAAGGCTTCCAAACAACAGAGTTACCAGTTAGCAACGCCGGGATGATGTACCAAGACGGAACAGCGGCTGGGAAGTTTCCAGCGGTGATGATTAGCGCAGTACCGACTGGCATGCGGAAAGTGAACAAGTTCTTGTTTGGCATTTCACTTGGAACAGTTTGACCGTATAGACGGCGACCTTCACCAAGGAAGAAGTCACAGGTATCAATTACTTCTTGCACATCGCCAAGTGCTTCGCGGTAAACCTTGCCCATTTCACGGGTTACCAGCTTGGAAAGGGCTTCCTTATTGTTCTCGAACAACCGACCAGCGTTTGCAATTACTCGGCCACGAGCTGGCGCTGGCATTTTTGCCCATGCCTTCTGGGCTGCCTTGGCACGACGAGCAGCATCTGCAATCTCATCTGGAGTAGCAAGTTTGGTCTCAACGACTACGTCGCTCAAGTTGGTTGGATTTAGAGATTTGAAGGTGGACACCCGGGGCCTCTTTCATTGACGATAAAGTGATTTACATGTCTAACAATGCCAGTTCGAACCACCAAACTGTAGCCGGGGTAATCCTGGATTTACTCTGGGAAGCCGGGGTAAAAACGACTTTTGGAATCCCTGGTGTTCACAACCTGGCGTTCTGGGACGCACTAGGTCCAAATCGCCCTGCCATTGTTGGAGTTCGTCATGAGCAGACAACCGCCTACGCTGCTGACGGCGTAGCCCGCACTACCGGATCCCTAGGTGTGGCATTGACCACAACTGGTCCGGGAGCTGCAAATACCCTTGGCGCATTTGGTGAGGCGGCCATTAGTGGCTCTCCGGTGTTTGTGATTTCTTCCGAAGCACCGATTGGTAAGCGTTCTAAAGATGGCGCTCGTGGCTTACTCCACGAAATGGATGATCAAGCCGCAATGTTTGCTCCCCTTGCCAAAAAACTTGCTGGCATCTCGATGGCAGTCAGCGTTACTGATGGTGAGACTGCAGTTGATGTTGCTGCTGAAATGATTCGCGATTTACTTCGCGCTCCAGTCGGAGCTGGATACCTAGGAATTCCAGCTGATGTTTTAGGTCAGCAATTCACCGGTACCAAACCAAAACTTGAAATTGGTCAAGAAATTATCGAAATCGATATTGCAGCAGCAAAAGCAGCACTCGATGGCGCCAGCAAGATTGTGATTTGGGCTGGCGGCGGCGCGGTCAATTCTTCTGATTCAATCTCAGCACTTGCCTCGCATTGGAATGCACCGGTCCTAACTTCATTTGCTGGTCGTGGAATCGC
>JBEION010000126.1:0-3698 GCA_040377565.1 Candidatus Nanopelagicales bacterium
AATCTTGCGCAGCATTTTCAGCAATCCTCAATCCATTACTGCTAAACATCCACGCCGTGATGGCGGTGATTACTGCAGTAAATGCAACGAGTCGCTTGATGCTGTCTGTTGCGTTTGCGATGTCACCAAACACAATGATTGCAAGAACAGCAACGTTTACCGCTTGGTATGCGGTAGCCATTGCCATATTCGAACGCCCAAGTGCTGATGATCTGTTCTTATAATCTTCCATTTTCTATACCCCCATTAGTTATAGGTGAACCATGTGGCCCACAAAGTAGAAAATAGTTACTCAGGCTTGCCAGAAGATTGACTGACAGGGACTAGTGGTGAATTCAGATCCCGTGTTTATTGGGTATTAGTGGTACTAAAACCTTGTAACCAATTCGCAACAAAAATTTGCTGGGGTTATGCGGCTTGACCGACCAGCGCGGGAATTCCTAACCCTGTGATATTCCAACAATTCGAAATCTAGCGCATTGACAATTGACTTGATTAGAGGTGATCAGTATGGTGATCTGTATGAGAAAACTCGCTCCAGCACTTGCCATTGTTCTACTCCTCACCGCTTGCGGTGCTTCATCACAAGAATCGGCAAGCGGACCAAACCCTGCCACCGAATATTGCGCAAGTAAGAGCGGAACTATCGAAGTTGCCAAAGAAGAAACTGGTGACGTTGCCTATTGCGTTCTCGCCGATGGAACTCGCGAAGATGCGTGGGATTATTTCTATAACTCAACTCCAATTCCAGGCTGGACTCAAACTTCATTTTTCACACCAGCTGAGAGCGACAAAAAAGCAAAAGAAAACTTCACTGGACGAATTTCTTTCGCAACAACAAAAATGGAACTTGATGTAAACCCTGTAGACAAGTTCGTTCAAAACCCCTGGGCTTGGTGGGGATTGTTTGATTTCTTAAGTGCAACAGACCCAACTGGTGCATCACCAGTGATGGAACTTGATGCACAGCTCTTCCCCGGACTCGACATTGATTTCTTCACGTCGCCCGACGGAGACCTTGTACCAGTACAACGTGACATTATTCGCCGCCCTATTGCTGAACGCACCGACAGTTTCTGGGAAATAATTGCTAACCCGGGACGTGTTTGGGCCGCGAATGCAAGTGATGGAAAATACGCAAGCTGGGACAAGGCTGCTTTTCCATTTTCACTTGTGCAATCTCAAGAAGGCGAAGCTTGGATCGGACTTGCCACTTTTTATTACAAAGACGGCAAGATTTCAGACACCAAAATCCAACTCACCTCTGACACAGCCGGCGGATTTATTTTCTGGGACCCAGATTTTGATGTGAATGCATGGGGACAGATTCCAACGACTTTTACCGCAGACACCGTTACTGACGAATCCGCACTTCAAGATGCATTCACTGCAGAAAAGGCCAGCAAACTTCCTACAAAACCTTTGGCAGATTTGGGTGCAGAAGTTGTTGCGGCCGCAGCAGCTTTTGATCCAAAACCTACGTTGAGTGTTGGCGTCGTACACGACGGCGTGCTGTACATAGACCCAGTAAAGACTCCATTTGGTGACTACCCATATCCAACAGATATGCGCGTCGGTGTCTGGTCAGCGACCAAGTCTCTCGTGCCGGGCATGGCCGCACTTCGACTTGCAGAAAAATTCGGAACTGATTTCCTTGACACCAAGATTGTTGACTACTTCGAAGCAGGTAAGGAGTTTGACTATGTTGATGCAGCTTCTGAAGCACGTTGGAAAGAGGTAACGATCAAGAATGCCCTCCAAATGGAAACCGGTATGGGACAAACTGGTTACGACACCAACTGGGCTGGCGACAATATAAATACATATAAGTGGGGCTATTCATATGAGCTCGCTGAAATGATTCGCTACTACTTCAACGTCACTCCGAACCCAGACGTAACAGGCCCTGGCCAAAAGTTCACCTACATCGATCAAGACATGTGGATTGCAGCACTGGCAATGGAACGATTCCTGCAGAAGCAAGAGGGACCTGAAGCCTCGTTAATCAAGATGCTCCGCAACGAGGTGTATGCGCCAATTGGTGCTAGCCACTTTGCATTGGGCACGAACTACACCCCTACTGGTGAACTTGGAAACACGTATGGCGGCTGGGGCGCTTTGCCTACACTCGACATTTTGGCCAAGGCAGGAATGCTGATTTCCAATGGTGGTGCAACTGCTGATGGCAAGCAGATTTTGAGCAGCGAGTTACTCGGAACATTTACAAAATCTGCCGACTATCAATTGGCATTTTGGAAAACGACTTCTTCGCTAAATGGTTCCGATGTGTACATTCCAACAATGAGTGGTGCAGGTGGAAACAAGGTGTTGTCATTGCCAAACAAGACTTCAATCGTTGTTCTTGGTCGCGATGACTACAACGCAAGCATTCCAGAAGACAAGTTGGGTGCTCTCGTGACTGCCGTACTGAAACTTGGAAGCTAACGCCGCTTAACTTGTAAAATTGTTTAGCGATTTAGGCGGCTTGGCCGACGAGCATGGCTCGGATGCCAGCAGCGGCATCGCACTTCTGGAGCGCTTTCAGTCTGACAGCGCCTTCGACATTTTTGCTTCGATATACGTTCCCACGGCGTACATGAATGAAGAAACAATCAAATTCGCCAAAAGTGAGACGATCGCCCAGGTCACGAACGGGTGCTCATATTCGTAGCACGTGCCCCAATCGCTTTGGTCAATGCAATTCCTGACAAACATCAAGATGACCGCGCCAATTATTGAAAGCACACCCCACACCGTCGCAAGCCGAGCAAGGTAACGACCCGCTGCTCTTGCACGAATCTCTGGCTTACTTGAATTGTGCTTTTTAATGCGGGCTGCCAACTCACCAGCTTTTTTTGAGCCCAAATCTGCCATTTTCTTTAGATTCTGTGTTGCGTCAGCAACAACTTCAGATTTCGATTTCTCATTCATAGGACTCCTAGATTTTCAGATATCTCTTTTTGAACAAAAATTAGAATACCAGAAGTTGGACATATCAAAAATACAAAAGACAAAACTCGCGTCTTTAGGCGGCTTGGCCGACGAGCATGGCACGAATGCCGAGGCCCATGATGAAGAGCCCGCCGAAGCCGTACAACAGGTACACGCGGCCTTTGAGCTGTGCGCGGTACGAATAGATAATCGCTATTGCAATGATTGCCACGAAACCGTAGAACGCGTGGAACGCTGGGAACACTGCTTTGTCGCGGTTCACCATGGTGACGCCGAGAATCACCTGAATGAACACGGTGAACTGTGCAGCGCCTGTGTACCACCACAATGCGCGGGTGCGCAGGGTTTCCATTTTGTGAGCTGACAGTGCCCAAATGCCTGCGAGGGCGTTGCCAATAATAACGACCCACGCCCAGTTGGTATGGAGGTTGTTCAGTGTTTCGGGGCTCACAGGAAGAACAATCTACCCCACCGTGGTGGTGGCTTCATTGCCAGTGTCCACGATGGTGAGGTTTTTGTTGTCGTCTATATGAAACGTGGTGATGGAACAGTTGTCGAGCCGGGCAACCATGAGGTTGTCGTTATTGGTGGCATAGCCAATGACGGCGTTGATGGCAATGAAGTGGCTGAAGATGACGGTGTCGTGGTTCAGGTTTTTCACGAAGTTGCCGATGTCGTTTTTGTAGTCCACAAATTGTTGGCCTAGTTGTTTCCAGGTGCCCGCCATGGCTTGTTGCAACCATGGG
>JBEION010000280.1:0-1680 GCA_040377565.1 Candidatus Nanopelagicales bacterium
GCAGATCCTCGAGTTCTTCTGGCTGATGATGCTGAGGTACCGGCTGCCGAAAGAGCTCGGCGCGAACGAATGCGAGAAACCACTTCTGGAATCACTTCTTATTCAACGGATCACACGGGAACCAAAGTTGCCTTTGCACTTTCTGGGCAACTATTCGTTGGTCAGACTTCTGATGCAGCTTTAAAGAACTTGAATGTGGATGGACCAGTTATCGATCCAAGACTTTCCCCTGATGGAAACTTTGTTGCTTGGTCTAATGGAAAAGATTTATTCATTGTTGACTTCCCTGGAAGTAACTTGCGCAATTTAACCAACGAAAAAGCTGAGAACGTTTCTTGGGGTTTGGCGGATTTTATTGCATCAGAGGAATTTGGTCGGATGCATGGCTACTGGTGGTCACCAGATAGCGACAGTTTGATTGTTGAGTCAGTAAATGACGCTGAGGTGCAAACTTGGTGGATCTCAGATCCAGCAACTCCGGCAAAGACTCCGCAAGAAATTAAATACCCTGCGGCTGGCACGAAAAATGCAAAAGTTGGCCTTGAGAAGATATCAATTAGTGGTGAACGTGAAGCAATTCGCTGGGATGTCGATGCATTCGAATACTTGATTTCGGTTTCCTGGCAAAAGGATTGCAATGCGTTAATCACTGTGGCCGACCGCGCGCAACAACATTTCGTCACTTATTCAGCAGGTACCTCTGGGTTAGAGAATGTGCATGAAGTGACCGACCACGAATTCGTCGAAGTAATTCCTGGTCAACCACGTTGGCATAACGGACAAATCGTTTCAGTCGTTGATAATCGCCAATCCGATACTCGGGAATTACAGCTTGCTGGAAAAGCAATGTCACCGGCTGGACTTCAAATTATGTCAGTTATCGATATCAAGGATCATTACATAGATGTGATCGCAACTCAGGATGCTTTGTCGCGCGACTTAATCCGTCTAGGTTTTGACGGATCCATCACGGAGATTTCACAGGGCGGTATTGCTAGCGCAACAACTACTTCCGCAGAACTTCAAGTTGTAGTTGAATCGCGTCTTGATACTAATACCCGGAGCTACCAGCTTCGTCGGGGCGTAAAGACCGAACACTATTTTGACTCACTGGCTGAGTCCCCGAATTTCACATCACAAGTACACGTGCTCCAGACTGGATCTCACAAAGTAAACACGGCTGTACTGTTTCCACAGGACCATGTGTACGGCAGCAAAAAGCTCCCAGTGATGATGCGGCCATACGGTGGTCCGCATGGTCCGCAAGTTCAAAATGGTGCGCTTAGTTACGCAATTGATCAATGGTTTGCGGATCAAGGATTTGTTGTGATCATTGCTGACAATCGAGGTACCGGTGGTCGCGGCCCAGCTTGGGATCATGCGATTTACCAGGACTTTGTTACGCCGGTACTTGATGACCAAGTAGCTTCCATTGCCGATGTGGCTAAACATTTTCCCGATGATGTTGACGCTAGCCGAGTCGGTATAACTGGCTGGTCATTTGGTGGTTACTTATCTGCCTTGGCAGTAATGAAGCGGCCAGATATCTTTCTCGCGGCTGTCGCAGGAGCTCCAGTTACTGAATGGCTTTGGTATGACACTGCATATACCGAGCGCTACCTCGGCCATCCAGAGAAGTTTCCCGAGATTTATGAGGACCACTCTTTAATGCCAATGGCA
>JBEION010000101.1:0-4160 GCA_040377565.1 Candidatus Nanopelagicales bacterium
ATGAGTAAAAAACCAACCCTTGCCGTAGTCGGCGCAACCGGTGCTGTTGGCACTGTAATGCTAGACATACTTTCAACTCGTCCTAATGTTTGGGGCGAGATCAGGTTGCTCGCTTCAGCACGTTCCGCTGGCAAGGTATTGCAGGTACGTGGCGAAGATGTATTAGTTCAAGAACTGACTGAAGCAGCCTTTGATGGCGTAGATGTTGCAATGTTCGATGTGCCAGATGAGATCTCAGCAAAGTGGGCACCAATTGCTGCTGCTAAGGGTGTAATTGCGGTCGATAACAGTGGCGCATTCCGCATGGATGCTGATGTTCCGCTTGTAGTGCCAGAAGTAAATGCTGAACAAACTCGCAATCGTCCTCGTGGAATCATTTCCAATCCAAACTGCACAACCCTTTCGATGATCGTGGTTGTTGGCGCACTTGAAAAAGCATTCGGCGTAAAGGAACTAGTGGTTGCTTCCTACCAAGCAGCCTCAGGCGCTGGTCAAGGTGGAATCGATTCACTACAAGAACAAATGGATGCAGTAGCTGGCAAGAACTTAGGCAGTGAAACTAAAGACGTTCGTAATGTCATCACAAAGAACGATGTGTTCCCAGCACCTCTTGCATTAAATGTTGTGCCATGGGCTGGATCACTTTCCGAAAATGATTACACAAGTGAAGAACTTAAAGTTCGCAATGAATCTCGCAAGATTCTTGGTAAGCCAGAATTAAAAGTTCATGCCACATGTGTTCGCGTGCCAGTTGTAACAACTCACTCACTTGCAGTTCACGCGGTTTTGGATCGCGCGGTTACTGCTGATGAAGTTCGGGCACTACTTGTTGACGCCGAAGGCGTAGTAGTAACTGATGATCCAGCAAACAAGATTTTCCCAACACCTATCGATGTGGTGGGAACAGATCCAACTGTCGTTGGTCGAATTCGAGTTTCCAAAGAATATCCCAATGAAATTGATTTCTTTGTGTGTGGCGATAACTTGCGCAAGGGTGCAGCACTAAATACTGCTCAAATTGCTGAAGAAGTTGCGAAAGAATTTAGTTAGTTTTTGCACTTAACGTAATTAGTGTTGCTTCTGGGCGACATGCAATACGAACTTGAGCAAATGGGGAAGTTCCAACACCTGCAGAAACATGAAGTGGCATTTCACTTTCACCAAACTTTGAAAAGCCTTTTGCCTGACCTTGTGGCAAATCACAGTTCGTAACAAGTGCTCCATAAAACGGAATACATATTTGTCCGCCATGGGTATGTCCAGCAAGAACTAAATCTGCTTTGTCATTTTCAAAACTTTGCAGAACTCTTCGATACGGAGCATGTGTAACACCAAATGCAAAAGCATCGGAGTCAAATGAACCAGCAACAGCGGCGTAGTCATCCTTGTTGATGTGTGGATCGTCTGTTCCACGGAAGTGAATCTTTACTCCGTTTACCACAGCAATGCTTTGTTTGTTGTTTAAGTCGAGCCAACCCGCATCGTTAAGTTCATCGACTAAATCAGAGGTTGGAAGCGCAGTACCTTCAGCTCGAATCTCTCGCTTCTTGTTGAAATACATAAATGGATTCTTGAATGAAGGAGCAAAGTAGTCATTGCTTCCTAATACATAAGCGCCAGGTATGTCCATTAATTCATTCATAGCCTCGACAACAGCTGGGACTGCGAGTTGGTGCGCCAAGAAATCTCCAGTGCCAACTACAAAGTCAGGCTCAAGTTTGGCAAGCGATTTAACCCAATTGATTTTTCGAGTTTGGGCGGGCGTGATATGCAAATCTGATATGTGAAGTACCCGAATCGACTCGCTGCCAGCTGGAAGCAAAGCCAGATCAAGTTCGCGGACTTTGAACGCTTGGGCCTCGACTAGGCCATAAGTCAGGCTTCCTACTCCGGTAGCCCCGATAGCAAGAGCCGAATTAGCCAGAAACCCCATGCTTCCAAGCATTACACGGATTCATAGTTTCACATGTGCACAAAATGCCCATAGGCTTGGGTTCTCCACATCTTCCCTAGGAGGCGAATAAATGTCTACTGATGACTCAGTTAATGACGCGCGCTCCGAAAAATGGGATCCATTAACTGCTCCAGTTTGGGATTTAAGTGATGTAGATGAGCCAACACTTGCTCCACCAATCGAGCAGTACATGCCAATCGATGAAGACACAATTATTCGTCGCAGACCGCCACTGCCACCTGATGCTGATGAAATCATTCGTGGCGAATACACCGGTTGGGTTCCGCTGATTAAATCTGGCGAAACTCTTGATCAAGCGAAAGCTCGTGAAGAGAATCGAGTTTCAAGTTTTGAAACAAATATTCCAAATGTCGATGCAAATGCTTGGGCGCCAATTGAAGTTGTCGCCAGCGATGAATCTGAATTTGTTGCACCTGATGACTTAGCTTCTGATGTGTCAAGCAGCGTGCGGGAACCTGTTGTTGAAGTAAGGCCTTACGCGTTTCCATCAGAAATTGTGCCTGACCCAGACTTTGTAGTTTCACCAGCTGAAGCGTTAGAAGAAGCGCGACGTCGGATTGCACAAATGCGCGCAAGCTTGCAAACAAACATTAATCGAGTTTCACAAAGTTTTGATCATCCAATTTTTGCGCCGATCGAAGTTTCAGTTCAAGAAGCACCACCATTTATTCCGGTTACTCAAACTGAAGTTCCAGCTGCAGCTGTAGTCGAAGAACCAAAATCATTTGATTCTTTGTTTGAGACAGATGCAGTTGTAGAACCACCGGCACCACAACCAAACTTTGCGCCAAGTACAGCTACTTATCAAGAGTCGGTAAGAACTGAAACGCGAGAAGAGCCACGGGTCTATACCCAATCAACGCAACAGGCTTCACCGACAATCATCATTGATGAAGCTGCGGAAAAAACTCATTCACTTGAACTTGTAATCATGCGAGATGAAATCAAGGATCTACGCGATCGACTTGATTCGTCCCAGAAGTTAATTGAGAACTTAATGGTTCGCCTTGCCGACTTAGCCGAATTGGCCTTGAAGCGCAAAGACTAACGGTCAGCATCCCCTGCAATAAACGGCATACTTGCCACCACTGCATCAAAATCTTTTTTATTCGATCCTGGCAGCACATTTGATAGTGCCAAGACGGTATGCAAACTTGCGGGACGAAGTTTCAATCGATATGGCAGTTTGTCATTTCTGGAAACTAAGAACCAAGATGCGATGCCAAGCGGTGTCTCGATGCTGTGTTCGTAACTTCCTTCTGGCACACGCACAACTTTTGGCAGCAAAACGTTGACTTCATCTGCGAAGTGAAAAGTACATGGCTCATTCAATTCCGAAATCATCGCTAGTGAAAGGGTTATCTCATCTACGAGCTGCAACATGCGAGCGCTGACATCTCCCGATGTTTGCAGAACAACTGCAAAACTTTCTAGTTCGGAATACTTAAGTCCAATAGCGGTCTCTCGTAAATCAATAGCATGACCACTGGCACGAGCAACTGGCCCACTAACTGCACCTTCAATAGCTTGGGCTTTAGTTAATACGCCGACTGATTCGTATTCAGAAATTAAAGAGAGCCAATTCGTTTCTAAAACAATCTGGGCAGTATCAAAGCAAAGATGCTGAACTTGTTCTAACCATTCAGCGGATGGCGCATGGGTAAGTCCACCGATCCGAGTCAACATTGGATGCATGCGACTACCCGTGTAAACGCGATAGTGGTTAACCCACAGTTCGCGGGACTTCCTTAAGTTTTGAATCATTTCCTCGTCTTGCCAAGGAAAGCCAGCCAAGAATGCCAGGTGTGAAGTTACTCGGTTGTATTCCAGGAGTAATGTGCGAAACCACTGAGCAGCATCGGGAACTTCGATACCAAGTGCGGTTTCCACTAATTGAGCGACGCCAACTTCGCCCGAGTAGGCACTCAACCATTCATGCCGATTCGCAAGGGCTATGACTTGTCGGTAGTCGCGTGATTCAAAGAGCTTTTCGGCGCCTCGATGCATAGAACCGAGAATTGGTTTTGCCGCAGTAATGATCTCGCCGTCATACTCACAATCGATTCGCATCATGCCATGAGTGGCGGGGGCATGTAATGCCAAGTTTGAGGTGTGATCAGACCTTGCTGTATCTAGGGGAGAGATCCCCACTCTGCTGCGCTCAACCACGGGACTTATCGTGTCA
>JBEION010000024.1:0-8672 GCA_040377565.1 Candidatus Nanopelagicales bacterium
CCGATTCAACACCGTCACGAATTTGAATTGGCATGTATTGCTCAAGTGCATTTAGAACTTTTGATTGGGAAACCGTATTTGTAAATGAGGAAACCGGAGCTGCTAACAAAGTTGTGGCAAGTAACCAAAACACAATTGACCAAGCAACTAGTGACAATGCTGCGCCGGTTAAGTTATCCAACAACCTAAGCGGCGACCAGCTAAAAACATTTCGCAATCGTCTACCAATAAAGCCACCAACGGCACTACCCACTCCGATACCAATAAACAGAGTTGCTGCACTCAGCGCAGTTCGAGTTAGTGATGTTGTTGTTGATGCGCCATTAACTATGTCAATGACAGATTTGCCGATCCAGGCACCAGCAATCAAACCGAGTAACGAAAATATGCTGACAAACAAACCACGGCGCCAGCCAGAAACCAAAATGAAAATGGCGAACCCGATCAAGATTAGATCGAGATAAAGCGGATTCAACTTGTTACTTCCGTGTTTGGTGCTGGTGCTGGTAGTTCAACAATCACTGATTCATCCCACGGGATAGACCAACCAGCAATGTCCATAAGTCGGCTGATCAATCCACCAGTGAATCCCCAGATCAACATTGATTCAACATTGAAGCCAGGGCCAAACGAACCATTTATGTGTCGTACTCGAGTGCGATTACTTGGGTTAATCAAGTCAGCTAACGGAATTTGATGCACGGCTTGGACTTCGTTGGCATCAATATTTGTAATCTCATGTGGGGTGTGCCACCAACCAAGAACCGGTGTCACTTTGAAATTCGATGGTGGGATCCAAAGCTGCGGTAGCTCGCCCAGAATTTCAATCGAGTCTGGATTCAATCCGATTTCTTCTTTTGCTTCTCGCAATGCGGTTTGGGAAAGTGAACTATCCCCTTCTTCAACGCGACCACCTGGAAATGCCGGTTGCCCAGGATGAGCTTTTAAGTGTGACGCGCGCTCAATAATTACAACTTCACCAAAGTTTTCGCGTGGCCCAAATAAAACAAGCACCGCTGCTTCGCGAGTTGATTCTTCTGGAACGGCATGCCTAGATAGATCACTTGGTTGCAATGTTGGCAATCGGGTGATCAGTTGGTTCATCCACTCTGGCGCGCTCATCTCACTCACCAGTCTTCACTAGTTTTGCTGCTTCAGTTGGATCAGTAGGGCCCTCACCAAAAGATGGACACATGCTGGCAAGTTCGCAAGCGCCGCAAGCAGGTTTGCGGGAATGACAAACTCGACGGCCTAAGAAAATTAAACGATGATTCATCATGGTCCAATACTCCGAAGGCATGATTTCCATGATGTCGAACTCGACTTTTACGGGATCAGTATTTTTGGTCCAGCCAAGTCGTCTAGCGATGCGACCCACATGAGTGTCAACCGTTACACCTGGAACCCCAAACGCATTCCCTAAAACAACGTTTGCAGTTTTGCGCCCAGCTCCTGGCAGTGTGACTAACTCAGCTAACGTGTTTGGGACCTCGCCATCAAAGCGTTCAATGATTGCAGCTGACAGTCCTTTGATAGACATCGCTTTGTTGTGGTAAAAACCTGTCGAACGAATGATTGCTTCGATATCTTCAATCGGGGCAGCTGCAAGATCAGTCACGGTTGGATACTTTTCAAACAGAACCGGGGTAACCATGTTCACTCGTTTGTCGGTGCATTGCGCTGATAACACTGTTGCGACTAAAAGTTGTAATGGATTTTCGTAATCCAGTTCGCATTTAGCGTCTGGAAACATTTCAGAAAGTTTTGTATCAATTGCAATTGCGCGAGCCTTTAAGGCAGTTTTAGATTCGCGCGGGGACATTACTTAAGACTAGATGATTATTTAACGAGCGCGTTTTGATAACCGCTCAACATCAAGGATCTCAACGGACCGAGTTTCTAATTTAACCCAGCCACGACTAGCAAAATCAGCCAACGCCTTGTTCACAGTTTCGCGAGATGCGCCAACTAATTGCGCAAGTTCTTCTTGAGTTAGATCATGATGAACGTAAAGTCCGTCATTAGTTTTGGTGCCAAACTTTTCGCCCAGTTCCAAAAGTGCTTTCGCTACTCGACCTGGCACATCAGCAAAAACTAAATCTGACATGGTTTCATTTGTGCGACGTAAACGATGTGCGAGTGCTTGTAGAAGTGACTTAGAAACTTCAGGGCGACCAGCAAGCCATGGATTTAAGTCAGTATGTCCTAAACCTAAAACTTGGGAATCAGTTATCGCGGTTGCGGTTGCAGTTCTCGGTCCTGGATCAAATAGTGAAAGTTCACCGAACATATCACCAGGTCCCAAGACCATAAGCAATGATTCGCGACCATCACCAGAGGCATGACTCAATTTAATCTTGCCTTCAGTTACAACATAGAGGCGATCGCCTGGGTCACCTTCTTTGAAAAGATCTTGACCCTTTTTAATACTCTGCGGAACCATTGACTGCTTTAGCGCAGTGGCGGCTTCCTCGTCGAGGGCAGAAAAGAGCGGAGTGTCATGCAAATTACTATCAATCATTTCCGGCTCCTTTCTGCATTCTCGAATCTAAGAATTAATCGCGAACTTCGACAATCACTTCAACTTCGACTGGTGTGTTAGCTGGCAAAGCCGCTACGCCAACTGCAGATCGAGCGTGCTTTCCAGCGTCGCCGAAAGATTGAATGAACAAATCACTTGCGCCGTTGATTACAACTGGCTGCTTTGTGAAATCTGGAGTGCTAGCAACAAAGCCAACTACTTTTACGACGCGCACAACTTTATCTAGATCGCCAATAAGTGACTTGATTGCTGCGATTGCATTTACTGCGCACTGTGCGGCGCACTTCGCTGCAGTTTCTTCGTCAACATCTTTACCTAGCAAGCCAGTTGCCATTAGCACGCCGTCAACGAACGGTAGTTGACCTGAGGTGTAAACCAAGTTTCCAGTGCGTGATGCTGGAACATAAGACGCTACCGGTGGAACTACTTCTGGAACCGTGATTCCTAATGCGGACAAACGATCTTCTACTGCGCTCATGTTTTTCCTAGTCTTTTGGTCGCTTGAAATAAGCAACAAGATTTTCTGAATTCATACCTGGAATGACAGCAACAAGTTCCCAGCCATCAAGTCCGAAGTTATCCAAGATTGCCTTGGTGTTGTGAACCAATAATGGTGCTGTCAGATATTCCCACTTAGTCATGTCACGAGCATACGACAGTTGGTGGTTTAGTAAAAATGTTGGATTTATGCTCCGCGCACAAACGCCACTGGATCAAGGCGGTCAT
This sequence comes from Candidatus Nanopelagicales bacterium, assembly GCA_040377565.1. Taxonomy (GTDB): domain Bacteria; phylum Actinomycetota; class Actinomycetes; order S36-B12; family UBA5976; genus UBA5976. Next base: position 3,269 of record JBEION010000024.1, read on the forward strand.
AGTCTTTGCGGGCATTCATTAGCAGCTCTCGCCATGAAGTCACATTCGAGCGTCTCCGCAATAGTGCGCGGCGCTCACGTTCAGTCATGCCACCCCAAACGCCAAACTCGATTTCGTTGTCTAGAGCATCCGCTAGGCACTCAGTGCGAACTGAACATCCAGCACAAATAACCTTCACTCGGTTTTGTGCAGCGCCTTGAACAAACAAAAGATCTGGATCGGTATCGCGGCAAGCTGCGCTGCGACTCCACTCTGAATTCCACACTGGCACTGACATTGACGATTTGTATCCCCTCATACTTGGATTAACGTCGATCGATGTTTTCCCTGTGCGAAATGCTAGAGCAAACACCTTTGGCTTAACTATTGGGGTAGGCCATAGGCAATGTCAATACCTAGAGCCAGGTTTTTTCTGCGAAAAGACAACTGTTATCTGTTCGATATATCCGCGTTTCGTTTCGGACAAACCGAGAGTTACCATTGACTAACTATGGAAAATAACCTTGGGGGAACTGGGCTAGACCGATTTGGTCTATTGACCCGAATGGTCACTTTTGTGGCGCTCGCAGGTGTCGTAGCCGCTCTAGTAGTGCTACCAGTTATCGGTGGTATTGGTCTCGCCACGCGCAATAGTGCCCAGGCATTTAGCAGTCTGCCGAGTGATCTCACCGAAGTTCCACTTCCACAACAAAACACCATCGTTGATTCCAATGGCGACATCCTTGCAGTACTTTTCGCACAGAATCGAATTGAAGTACCACTTGAAGAGATCTCTCCGATTATGCAGCAGGCAGTTATCGCGATTGAAGATCAGCGATTTCTAAATCACGCTGGTATTGATTTCAAAGGAACCTTGCGAGCAGCAATTTCTACTGGTGCTGGTGGTCAGGTGCAAGGTGGTTCCACCATCACTCAGCAATACGTAAAACAGATTTTGTTGACTGCCGCTACAAGCAAGGAAGAGCAAGAGGCAGCCACGTCGGTTTCAATTAATCGCAAGTTGCGTGAAGCTCGCTATGCGATTGCGCTCGAGAACAAACTGTCTAAAAAGGAAATTCTCGAAGGCTACTTAAACATTGCTTACTTTGGTGCTGGTTCATATGGCGTTGAGATTGCGGCACGTCGGTATTACTCGACAAATGCAGACAAGTTGACTTTGAGTCAAGCTGCAACCCTTGCTGGCTTGGTGCAGAATCCTTCACGCTTTGATCCAACTCAGTATCCAGAGCGGGCCCAGAATCGTCGCGATGATGTCTTGAATGCAATGGTTAACACCGGCTACATCACGCAAGAGCAAGCCGATGCTGCCAAGGCAATTTCGGTTGAATCAGATTTGGATCCGGCTGAACTTCCAAATGGTTGCACAAGTTCTATCGCACCATTCTTTTGCGATTACGTTTTGACTGTCTTGAGAAACGATCCCGTTTTTGGTGATACTCCTGAAGATCGCGCCCGACTTTTAGACATTGGTGGACTAACCATCACAACTACTTTGGATCGTAAAGCTCAAGTTTCATCACAGACAGCTGTCGAAGAGCGAATTCCATTTGATGATCCAAGCGGCAAAGCTGCCTCGATCACCATGGTTCGCCCGGGAACTGGTGAGATTACTGCGATGGCCCAAAACCGCAGATGGGGTCGCAGCGGTGTTGGCTACACAACAGTTAATTACGGTGCTCCAGTTAGTGCCAATGGCAGCGTTGGTTTCCAGGCAGGATCTACTTTCAAGGCCTTCACAATTGCCGCAGCCTTTAAACAAGGTTGGGATCCATTTAAGGTAATCAACTCACCTGAGAAAAAGAAGTTTGAAGAATTTGTTGAGTGCGGCACTGGCGATAAGTTCGCACCTTACGAAGTTCAAAACTCAACCGCTTCTGGAGCATTCGATATTCTCAGCGGCACTGCATATTCCGTTAACACTTACTTTGTTGGGCTTGAAGAACAACTCGGACTTTGTGATCCCCCAGATATTGCTAAAGCAGCTGGCGTTAAGCAAGGTAACGGCGAAGATTTTGAAAAGTATCCGTGCTTCACTCTTGGTTGCTTTGACGTAACAACTCTTGACATGGCTGTCGGCATGGCAACTTTTGCCGCGCACGGTATTCGTTGCAATGCAATTGCGATCACTGAAGTTAAAGATCGTTACGGCAAGAACTTAAATGTGCCATCAGCGGATTGTGAACGCACTATCGATTTGCAAGTTGCAGACAGCACAACTGCAGTTCTTGCTGGTGTTATCGACGGACCAGTCAAGGGTCGCACCGGGCAGGCAATGGATCTAGGTAGACCAGCTGCTGGGAAAACTGGAACCACCGATAGCTCGGCTGCCGTTTGGTTTGTTGGTTACACCCCTGACATGGCTGCTGCAGTTTGGGTTGGCGACCCTCGCGGTGGACAAAAGTATCCGATGAAGGGCGTAACGATTAATGGTCGCTACTACTCCCAAGTTTTCGGCTCCACAATGCCAGGTCCAATTTGGCGAGATTCATTGATTGGTGCTTTGGAAGGCACTCCTGAAACTGCTTGGGACTTAAACACACTTAATGGCGTCAATGCCGGTGGTCACGGAAATGAAATCACAGCAACCAAGGACAAGTGTGCTGGGCTGGAAGAAGAAGAATTAGTCGCTTGCAAAACTAAATCTGCGCTTAAGAAGTATGCGGCTGAACTTGCGGCTGGTACCTACGTCCTTGATCCGTTGACTGGTCAGATTGTCGACCCGCTAACTGGACAAGTAATTGCTGAAACTGCGTCGGCAGTAACACCAGCGGCTTCTCCATCCGCCTCACCTTCACCATCCTCAACATCGACTAAAACGCCATAATCTGCGCCAGAAATTTCGATTCTCACTCTTGGTCTGACAAGGTATAGATATGACAAACCTCAAAGAGCAACTACACACGGATCTAACTGCTGCCATTAAGGCAAAGGATTCACTAACCTCTGGCACTTTGCGGATGGTGCTAGCTGCAATTACAAATGAGGAAGTTTCTGGCAAAGAAGCCCGGGTACTTAACGATCAAGACATGATCACAGTTTTAAACCGGGAAGCTAAGAAGCGCAAAGAAGCTGCTACCGCTTATGACGATGCAAAGCGTCCAGAGCTTGCAGACAAAGAACGAGCTGAGCTTGGAATCATTCAGGCGTACCTTCCAACTGCATTATCTGATGAAGACCTGGCGAAAATTATTGCTGACGCTGTGGCTGAGGTTGCCGCAAGTGGAGCTACTGGCCCGAGTGCAATGGGCGCTGTTATGAAGATTGTTTCGCCACAGGTCTCCGGTAGAGCTGATGGTGGGGCAGTTGCTGCTGCCGTTAAATCTGCACTGGCTTAGTTTCGACTAACTGAACTTGACCCAAAGTTATTTAGTTTCCCGCGGCGCAATAGTGTGTGCCTGTGAGTAGTTCAATCAAAACCAAAGTCGCAATTGGTTTGGGAATTATGTATGTGGCATGGGGAACTACCTACATAGGCATTGCTTTCACAATTGAAACCATGCCGCCACTGTTGTCTATGTCATTTAGATTCGTTGCGGCCAGCTTGGCACTTTTTGTTTTCATCGGTCTTCGTAATGGCTGGGACTCATTACGGTTAACTCGTAAAGAACTATCAAGCTCGATTTTCTTGGGCATCCTCATGCTTGGTACAGGGCTGGGAACTATGGCACTGGCTGAAAAAGTTGTTCCGATCGGCGTTGCATCTCTCATCGTTGCCGCTATGCCAATTTGGACCGCACTGTTTCGCACGCTTGATAACGATCGTCCAAAGCTAACTTCATTGATTGGAATAGTTGGCGGACTAATTGGGATTGGCATCATCATGTTGCCTGGACACACGATTGCGCGTCCTGATTCTGGTGGACAAAACGTCACGCTTTGGATGTTCATAATTCTGTTCGGAAATCTTTGTTGGTCGCTTGGATCGTTCATAACTCCCCGAATGGAAACCCCAAGTAATCCATTAGTTCTTAGTACTTACGAAATGGCTGGCGCAGCTGGGGCATTATTCATTGCCGGAATGATAAATCAGGAATCTATTTCAGATTTTATGAATGCCAGTGCGCGCTCCTGGAGTGGTTGGATTTATCTAGTTACGGTTGGTTCATTGATCGGATACACGGTTTACACCTGGCTACTAGAAAATGCGCCAATCACATTGGTTTCGACTTATGCGTACGTAAATCCAATAGTTGCAGTTGCACTTGGCATCATTATCTTCAAAGAAACCCTAACGTCCAATATTTTGATAGGTGGAATCATGGTTGTTATCAGCGTCGCAATAGTCGTTGCTGTCGAAGCTGCTAAAAAACAAATTCTCCCGCAAGTTCAATAACTCTCTCTAGCGCTTGGCGCTCGCCAATACTAATGCGAACACCTTCACCTGGGAACGGTCGAATCGAGACTGCAATTCCTTCGCTACGAAGCGCAAACTCTTCAGTGCGTTCCCCCAGTGGAATCCAAACAAAGTTGGCCTGGCTTGGCGGAAGCTTGAAGCCGAGTTTTGTAAGTTCAGATTCGAACCAGGTTCGCTCAGCTATAACTTCCTCGACCCGCTTAAACAATTCGGCTTCATGTTCCAATGAGGCAACTGCAGCAACCTGCGCGATGGTAGAAACTCCGAATGGCACCGCGGTTTTTCTGACGGCATCTGCAATGTTTTTCGGTCCTATGAAGTAACCAACTCGCAAGCCAGCCAGTCCATATGCTTTCGAGAAAGTTCGCAGCACACCAACATTTGAATGAGCTTTTAATGTTGCGATGCCATCGATTGCATTCTCATCCCGGTTGAACTCAACATAAGCTTCGTCGATAACTACCAGGATGTTCTCTGGAACTTTTTCTAGAAATTCAGTTATTTCTTTTTGGGTAACAATTCCACCAGTTGGGTTGTTAGGAGTACATACAAAAATTGCGCGCGTTCTGGAAGTTATCGCATTCAACATTGCTGCTAAATCGTGTTGTCCATTACTGGTCAATGGAACCTGGACGCTCACTGCACCAGCAATTGTTGCAATGATCGGGTACGCCTCAAACGATCGCCAAGCATAAATAATTTCATCGTCTGCGCCCGCAACTGACTGGATGATTTGTTGAAATACACCTACCGATCCAGTACCAGTTGCGATTTGGTCAGCTGGGACAGCGAACTTATCCGAGAGAGCTTGAATCAAATTCGTCGTAAATGGATCTGGATAGCGATTGATTTCATTAGCCGCATCGACAATAGCGGCCACAACGCTTGGCAGTGGAGAATGTGCAATTTCATTACTAGAAAGCTTGTAAGCAGTTAACCCATTTACTGGTGCTGCTTTTTTACCCGCTTTATAGGTTGGCAACTTTGCCATCTCAGGTCGAAGCTGTGGGTTCACTGACTCGCTCACTCTCCGAGCCTACGGGTAATTAC
>JBEION010000255.1:0-2026 GCA_040377565.1 Candidatus Nanopelagicales bacterium
ATTACGTTCAAAGCTTCGCGAAGATGTCCGAGCAATCCTTCGAGCAGCCAGTGCAACTGCAATTCTGGTGACTCACGATCAAGAAGAGGCGTTATCCATTGCTGACCAAGTTGCAATCTTGCGCGACGGAACCGTTGCCCAAATTGGTAGCCCGCGATCGATTTACTCGCAGCCAGTTGACGTTTCACTTGCTAAGTTCCTGGGCGATGCCGTGGTTATTCCTGGCGTAGTAACTGCCGGGAAAGTCAGCACGCAATTGGGCGACCTGATCCCGAGCGTGGCGCAACCTGAAGGAACTAAGGGTCAAGTTGCTATTCGTCCAGAGAATTTATATCTACAACCTGATCCGAAAGGTTTAGCCGTAGTTACCGGACGTCAATTCTTTGGACACGATGCATTAGTTGAAGTTAGGACTGCCGCTGGAACTGTGAAGGCTCGCACTTCTGGACCAATCTCACCAGAAGTTGGCATGCCAGTAACCGTTTGGGTCAGAGGATCAGTTAACTTCTACCCTGCTGACTAACCTCACCTTTTGGGTGATGGCAACACAAACCACAACTACACTGGCAGCCACAAGAGTCTTACTCGTTACTATTTCGCCGAGCAGTAAAGCTGACCAAAGTAACGTTAAGAGTGACTGAACCAGCTGAACTTGCGAACCTCGCGCGACACCTAACTCTGACAAACCTCGGTACCAGGCAAAGAAGCCAAAGTACATGGAGCCAAATGCTGTGAACAAGAATGCCATTAACGAAACCGAGGTAATGCTGTGAGTTTCTCTACCCAACCAAAGTGAAATCAAGAAATACGGCATCGTGAGTGGCAAGGTCAAAACTACGCACCACGAGACAACCTGCCAGCCCGGCATTACCTTGCTAAGGATTGCTCCTTCGGCATATCCAATCGCAGCCGCAACGACAGCTCCGACTAAAAACAGATCGGCTTTAAGCGAGCTACCTTCCTGACCTCCGTTAAGCCAGGCATAAATCACCAAAGTGAAGGTTCCAACCAACGCGGCAGCCCAAAAAGCTTTTGGTACCTTCTCGTGCAATCTGAATACTGCTAAAACAGCAGTTGCCAGTGGTAGTCCTGCAGTAATCACAGCCGCATGCGCACTTGTGGTTTCCTGCAAAGCCAACGTAGTAAGGATTGGCCAGCCAACTACGATGCCACCTGCTGTGATCAATAATGGACCAATTAGTTTTCGCTCTGGGAATCTAACCCTTGCTCGCTTTAATAAAGCAAGTGCCAGTAGTCCAGCAAGCGTAGCTCGACCAAATGTCAGAGTCCATGGCGAAAAACCAGGAAGCGCAAGTTTCACCATTGGCAAAGTAAATGAAAAAATCAAAACCCCTAGGAAGGCATAGCTCAGTCCTCGGATGTTTTTAGGCATGGCCTCAGACTAGTGCGATAGGTTTAACGGACTATGAATACCACCCAAACCGAATGGAGCTTAGCCCGTCGGCAAATTGTCAGCAATGCTGCAAGTATCGGTTTCGCCGTAGCGATGTATGGGGTTTCTTTCGGCGCCCTTGGAACCACAACTGGACTTTCTATCCCTCAGACCATGGCTTTGTCGCTCTTGATGTTTACCGGCGCAAGCCAATTCACATTGGTTAGCACGCTGGCTTCAGGTGGAACTGCGCTCACTGCAGTAATTGCGTCCTGGCTGATGGGAACCAGAAACGCTGCTTACTCGATGCGCATGACTCCGATTCTTAATACTTCCGGACCCGGACGTTTAGTAGCGGTACAGCTAACTATCGATGAGTCCACTGCGATGGGATTAGCGCAAGATGAAGAGGCTTTCGAAGGACGTGCTTCTCGCCTAGCTTTTTGGGCAACTGGACTTTCGGTTTACCTGTTATGGAACTTGGCCACTTTCATTGGTGCCGTAAGCGTATCGGCAATTGGCGATCCAAAGTCTTTTGGTCTTGATGCTGCAATCGCCGCAGGACTTTTTGCATTGGTCTGGCCACAGATTAAGTCGAGAACTGATTTATCCGTGGCCTTTGGTGGTGCCTTA
>JBEION010000261.1:0-1962 GCA_040377565.1 Candidatus Nanopelagicales bacterium
ACCATTTCTTTCATGATTGGTATCGGCTTAGTCATTTGGACCACGAATGCCGGCATCAGCATGTATTCAAAAGTTTCGTTTGAGTACCACATGATTCAACACATGACACTGTCAATGATTGCCCCGATTTTTATTATTTTGAGTACACCAATCACATTGGCACTTCGGGCACTTCCAGCTCAAAAGAGTTCTGACCATAGAAGTATTCGGGAATGGATCTTGGCACTTCTGCATAGCGGTTACTCGAAGCTAATTACGCATCCACTTATGGTTTTAGCCATTTTCACTTTTGGTTTGTATGGCATGTACTTCACGCCTTTATTTGCAACGTTGATGGGAAGCCATACCGGACACATATTTATGGAACTGCATTTCTTGATTTCAGGTTTGCTGTTTTCATATGTAGTGATTGGAGCCGATCCAAGTCCGCGCAAAGTTCCGTACTGGCAACGATTAATGATTGTTTTAGTTGGACTTTCTCTTCACGCATTTTTCGCAATTGCGCTGATGCAATCAAGTGAGCCAATTGGCGTTGACTGGTACATCCAAGTTCAGCCACCGTGGATCTCTGATTTGCTCGCAGATACCACCGCCGGAGGAAGTAGTGCCTGGGCACTTGGGGAAATTCCTACCTTTTTACTTCTAGTAATTGTTGCGGTTATGTGGTCGCGTGATGACAGCCGACTAGCCAAGCAAGTGGATCGGGCAGCTGATCGTGACGGCGATGCTGACCTAAAGGCTTACAACGCACAACTTGGTGCGCTAAACAATCGCGATAACGCAACTAACGAATAAAGCGATCCTTTTGGAATGGATGCTCGTTTCTAAACTCAGCAACCTGCGATAAGTCGATGTCTGCGTAAAGTACTTCTTCGCTAGTACCCGCTTCGGCAACAATTTCGCCACGTGGACTAATCACCATGGAATGTCCCCCAAGCATGATGTCGCCATTAGGACCGACTTCGTTACAGGCAATTACCCAAGCTTGGTTCTCAATCGCTCGTGCTTGATTCAGAACCCGCCAATGATTAATCCGAGGAGTTGGCCAGCCCGAAGTAATCAAGATAGTTTCCACGCCCTGATCATTCATGCCTCGGAATAACTCTGGGAATCGTAAGTCGTAACAAATTGCTAAACCAGCATGTCCGATAGGTGTTTGCTCTTGCGTAACAATTTCAGTGCCGCGGTTAAGCAGTACGGCTTCCCCATGATCAAAACCATATAGATGTATTTTGCGATAGAACTTTACGATCTCGCCTGCGGGGTTAATCAAGACTGCAGTATTTGCCATGCCACCATCGGCAAGGCGTTCTACAAACGAGCCGCCATGAAGCCAAAAATTTCCAGCCTTGGCGCGAGCCTGCAATGCCGTAACAAGTTCGCCATCGCGCGGCTGAGCGTAATCCTCTAGAGCGCCGGAATTGAATGCGCCAATAATCCAAAGTTCCGGAAGAACTGCGAGATCGCATTTACCTTTTTGTTGATCTACTAAATCCAGGACTCTAGGAACTCGCGCTTCTGGAGTTTCCGAATCACTAACGTCAACTTGAAGTAAGGCGACTTTGCTCATGCTGAAATCCTAACGACCAAGGTCATTTGATTCGCCTATGGCTCAATAGAGCTTGGTTCCTCTATAGACATCGCCTCGGTTGGCTCTGGTGTCGGAACAGATGTTGGAGAAACTTCTGGCTCCGGAGTTACAGATGGTTCAGGCTGTGGGGCTAATGAAGGCTCTGGTGAAGGGCTGATCACTGGGGTTGGGGAAACCTCTGGCAACACAACTGGCTCAGGGTTCTGAGTAAGTGCACGAATTTCTGTGGCAGGAATCGCTGAAACCACCGAAGGCGTTGGAGTCGGATTGGCATTAGCGACTACCACGTCTGTTTCATCAGACTTTGGCGCTGGAACCAAAGCAACCGGGACTGAGGTCTCGGGCAAATTTAGTGTGGAAAAGAATGCGCC
>JBEION010000183.1:0-2782 GCA_040377565.1 Candidatus Nanopelagicales bacterium
ATTCACAAAGAACGATTGATACCGGTTCAGTATCTTGGCATTGTCGTTACCTTTAGTGGCGTTGCACTTATTGCAGTCGGTTAGTTTTTATCTTCAATCAAAGTCATTGAAATTGAGTTAATGCAATAACGCAGATCTGTTGGGGTTTTGTAGCCTTCGCCTTCAAATACGTGACCCAAGTGCGAATCGCAAGCAGCACATCTAATTTCAGTTCTAACCATGCCATGTGACATGTCCTTGATTTCAGTTATGGTCTCGGCAGCCAGGGGAGTAAAGAATGATGGCCAGCCACAACCACTGTGGAACTTTGCATCGCTTCGGAATAGTTCAGCGCCACAAGCGCGACAAGCGTAGATACCGTTAGTTTCGGTATCGGTGTATTCGCCAATGAATGGTGCTTCGGTGCCGGATTCGCGCAAGACGCGATATTCTTCAGGACTTAACTCAGCTCGCCATTGCTCATCAGACTTAACAACTTTTTCACTCATGGCTAAAGGCTAGAGCAATGGCCGATTTCTTGCGAGTGCAAGGCCAGCACATGGCAGTTAATTGCGCAACAATCGCTTGAATTCAAAGTCACCTGAAGTAGCGCTTCCTACCTCAACCCAATCAGTTGTCTTTGGCAGCGCATCAGTCCATTGCGGCGTGCCACCGACAGTCAGCGGCGAAATTGTTAGGTCGTACTCGTCGATTGCATCTGCTTTTAGTAGCTGCGCAAGCAAACTCGGACCACCTTCGCAAGTGACCTTACGTAGCCCAAGTTCAAATAGCTTTGCAATTAAGTTCGTAGCAAAGCTGGAGGCATCTTCGGTCGGCAGTTGAATTACTTCTGCAATCTTTAAAAGTTCGGCTGAAGGTGTTGTGCTTCCAGCGTTGAAAACTATGGTCGGTTCCTGACCTCCGTTGAATAGCGGTGTATCTAAGTTAAATTCCAGACTTGAACTAACCACGGCAAGTCTTGGTGGCTTGCGATTGAGAAAAGCAAACTCGTCACGAGCTTTGGGTTGGCGATAGTTTTCATTTCGTGCTGTGTTAGCGCCAACTAAGACCACATCAGATAGCGCGCGAAGCAGTAACAAAAGTTTTAAGTCACTTTCGCCAGTGAGGTCTCGAGACGAATCGCTTGGACCAACGAAGTGACCATCTTGGGAAATGATCATGTTTGCTCGAACCCAATTTTGTGAATCTGATTCGTAATGCGCAGCGATGTCTGGAAGTGATGCCAGCTGTAGGTCCAAAATCAAAAGATTTTCCTGACTTAGTTTTTCGTGATGGTGGTCGATACAGGACTTGAACCTGTGACCTCTTCCATGTCAAGGAAGCGCGCTAGCCAACTGCGCCAATCGACCGTTGTGGAACGGATGTTTAGTTTTTTCTCTTCGCTTACTCTTTGTGCACTAACGAGGTGGAGACGGGATTTGAACCCGTGTACAGGGATTTGCAGTCCCTTGCCTCGCCTCTCGGCCACTCCACCGGGGTCGCCCAATGTGAGCTCTTCCGAGCGGATGACGGGATTCGAACCCGCGACCCTCACCTTGGCAAGGTGATGCTCTACCACTGAGCCACATCCGCGTACAGGCTTAACCTGACCCCGTTACCTTAGCCCAATTACGGGATGGGTTCAAAGTCAGCCCGAGAAGGTTCGTAAAGTGGAGACATGACCCAGGGCCTGGCAGTTGCGATTTTTGGCAGCTTTATGGCGACAAACTTCGTTGAAGCAACCACTGATGTCAGCAGATTAGATGAAGCAGGTTGGTGGGCAGTAACCCAAACTTTCGAGGGTGAATTTCAGGCATTTCGATTCACTGACATAGAGCCGATCAATTTGGAGAAGTTAGCTGATCTAGGACACAACTTAAGTCATAACTCGATAGCCGCACAAAACTGGACGTCGTCGATGTCAAAGTCAGAGTACGTCGGCGCTGTTGAAAGCATTAGACAAGACATTGCACGAGGTTGGGTTTATCAAGCAAATTTATGTCGAGTACTAAGTGCGCCCATTGATGCAGATTTAAATGTAGTTGCGTTTTGGAAATTGCTGGCCGAACACAATCCGGCACCATACTTAAGCGCGCTTCAAGTTCCCGCATCGATTTCTGGGTTTGCAAAAGATGTTCGCATCGTAAGCGCCTCACCAGAGCTGTTCCTTTCTCGCCATGATCAAGTTTTGCGATCTAGTCCAATTAAGGGAACTGCCCGAGTAGCAAGTGAATTACTCGAAAAGGATCAAACTGAGAACATCATGATCGTTGACTTAGTGCGAAATGATCTTGGGCAAGTGTGTGAATCTGGTTCCGTGAATGTTGTGGACCTGTTGCGGCTCGAAGAACATCCGGGTCTTGTGCACTTGGTATCCGACGTAGAAGGAACATTGCCCGCCGAATCTGGCTGGCGAGAAATTTTCGCTGCGTTAACACCGCCAGGTTCAGTTAGTGGCGCTCCGAAAAGTAGCGCCCTGGAAGTAATCGAACGACTTGAGAATAGTTCTCGTGGAATTTACTGCGGAGGATTTGGTTGGGTGAATGCGGATAACAAATCATCCGAACTTGCAGTTGGAATTCGAACTTTCTGGCAAGAATTTTCGGCAGGTACTAAATCCTTAAACTTTGGAACTGGCGCCGGAATTACTTGGGCAAGTGATCCAGCTGGTGAATGGCAAGAAACTGAGTTGAAGGCCGAGCGCTTGCTATCAATTGCGGCCATGTCATCTGATGCAAAGATTGCAACTAGCTCGTAGATAGTCTTATACCTATGGCAGTTACACACTTTTGGATAAACGATG
>JBEION010000128.1:0-3638 GCA_040377565.1 Candidatus Nanopelagicales bacterium
CCATTGTGCTGCTCGAGCTCGCATTTTTTGATGCATACCCTGCATGACGTTCACATTACCCAAATAATCTTTAGCGACTTTAGCCACCATGGTGTAGTTCGTATCAACAACGTTTGCCACTGGAGTAAGTGCAGTTTGCGAGACAAATTGGTAACTGTCCAAAGTTGATTGACCAGTTAAGTCGCTGACCCAATGCACCATCTCGGAGTGGGCAATTCGAAACGCATCTTCAAGAGGTTTGGTTGAGCCAGTTGTCATGATGTGATTATCAGACTCAATTCGCGGCCAAGGAGTCGGACTACCCTTGATAAGGTCCAAAATCAAGACAGTATCCATTGCAGTTTCAACTGCCACGCCACACGTTTCGCCTTCGCCTTGTCGAGCGTGCCCATCACCAAATGAAAACAGTGCACCTTCAACGTTGACGCCGAGATAACAAGTAACGCCAGCTCGCATTTCTGGAGTATCCATATTTCCACCCCAGTTACCTGGAGTTAGTGACGATCTAACTTCACCAAGAGCCGGTGCCACACCAACCGTTCCATGCATTGGATCAAGCGGAAGTGCAGCAGTGAACTTAGTGTCGGCTGCTGCATAACGCACTAGTCGATCTTTTAAATCCAATTCGTAAATCCAAGTTCGCTCCAGAAGTGCTGGTTGCAAGGTTGCAGTAGTCGGAGTTGAAGTCAGTGCCCCAAAAAATGGAACGGTTGTACTGACCCCCCAAGCCTCGCGAGGCTCAATAGATATGAAATGCACGGCAAGAGTGTCGCCTGGTTCGGCACCTTCAACAAAAAACGGACCAGTTTGCGGATTTAAGAATCTTGGATCGCAAACCTGTGTTGACATGTCGCTTGCTGACTTGACGCGGCCACCAAAGCAATCAAATGACCAAGAGTCAATTATGGTTCCTGGCTTAACACTAATTACTGGTTCGCGTCCGCCAAATGTAAATGCGTGCGTGGCCGGATCGGCGTCTTCGTCAGGAGACCAGTTACAAACTTCAATTTCAGTTGCCATGTCTTTATTCTTGTGGATCGACCGCTTTGACACTTAAGTTTTAACCGAAATATGTGATCAAAGATAAAAACTGGGTGCCAGCAATGCTGACACCCAGTTTTTGGTGAACACTATGCGCGTTCGTGAGCTTCTTCCATAGTCGTACGACCAATTTCTTCGTAGATTTCTGGATGCTTTGACTTAACCCATAGGGCGTAAAGCAAGCCGAAGATCAAGGTGCCAGCAATTTCGTATGGCAAGTACTTGACCATCAACGAGTTTGACTGGTACCCGGCGGCAAAGCCTGAGCCAACAGCGCCGAATAGAAGTGACAAGGCATAGATCATGCCTGCAGCACCAACAAGTGGAGCTACCAGGGTCGTTAGAACATTGCCCTTGTGCTTCTTCTTGCCCCAGAAGTAACCGACAACTGCGAATGAGCAGATGACCTGAACTACCAAGATAAACGCAGTTCCTACCAGTGAAGGCACGGTGTAAATAACGCCGTACGGAATCAAACTTGGATCTGATGTCGCCCCTGCTTCAGCTGGATCTGATGTCCAGGCAGTTGAGAAGGTTGTGAACAGCAGAACCATCACGATGTTGATTGCAGTAACGACAGTTGATGCCACAGCTGGTGACTGATGCTTTGGATGAGTGCTCGATAGTCGGTTACGAACTCCAGCAAATGGAAGTTCGCGACCAAGCGCAAATACATATCGAGATGCAGCGTTATGGAACGCCAATGCACATGCGAATGATCCGATTACCAGCAGCACGCGATAGAAGCTGGTTGTCAATGAACCTAAGTTGTCGGTAACTGGAATTAACCACAAGTCGATTGGGTTTCCAGTTGAGTATGTAGATACTTCAACGGTTGCCTTTCGACCGTTAGCAACAACCACCATCCAGGAAACGAAGGTGTAGAACAAGCCAAGTCCGATAACAGCAATCATGGTTGCACGAGGAACTACACGCTTTGGATCTTTGGACTCTTCGCCGTAAGCAGCAGTGGTTTCAAAACCAATCCATGACCAGAAAGCGAAGAAGATACCAAGAGCAGCAGTACCGGCAGCAACTGTTGTGCCGTAAGCATTCGCTTCTAATCCAGTGAATGCATTAGCAAGTGAAACGGTTTCACTAAACATGAAGCCGTCTGGCCCACCCTTAGTTAGAACACTGATACCAAATGCCAGAAGTAGCAAAACTTCAGCAACCAGAGTTACGCCAAGTACGGCTGCAGCAACCGTGATGTCAAAGTAAGTCAAAACCCAAATCAGGATCATTCCGCCGATTGCAATAATCAACCAATTGATTTCGATCCCGGCCATTGAACTCAATGTGTTGGCAGCGAAAAACGCAAAGCCACCAATGAGGGTTCCTTCGAAGAGAATGTAAGCAATTGTTGCAAGTAGGCCAGCAGCCATACCCCAAACTTGTCCAAGGCCATGTGAAATGAAACCGTAGAAGGCGCCAGCAGTCGTGATGTGCTTGGCCATTGCCGAGAAACCAATTGCGAAGATGGATAGAACTATCGTTGCGAATAAGAATCCAGCCGGTACACCGAGTCCGTTACCGTAACCCGCACCGATTGGAACGTTAAAGCTCATCGCAGTGATTGGTGCAGCGTTAGCCACGGCCATGAACAAAACAGGGGTTAAGCCAATGGCACCCTTGCGAAGGCCTTTTTGGCTTTCGTTATTTGTCGACATGTATTCGACCCTTTCGTTGTAACGCCGGGAAGTTCCCAACATTGCTCACTTGGTATTGCTCAGTTTCGGGTGACCTAAGCCACACGATTGGCTCGACTTTGCCAGATAATGAACCCAAGTACAACGAGATTTAGCTAGTTTTTCCAACTTTTTTGGTTAACAAATTTCTATTTTTGGTCTAAAAATCTCAGGATAAACACGCAAATCGGACATACTCACCAGTAAAACCCCGTTTTTAAGGGGATTTATTTGTTAAACCAAAGTTCAACCAAAAGTTGCTAAAAGGTATGGTCATTTGGTCTAATTTTATGTAATTATTGGTTTACAAAGGCATCGCGCGAATAGCGCACAAGATTGAGAAAGGGTTCGGGATGACACAAGAAGACACAGCTGCACCTGAATTCGACTACGGCTTATTCTCATACGACTCCAAAGAGCAGATGCTGGAGAAGTCAAAAGAATTTTGGAATCCAGGCAAAACTCAATTCTGGATTGACTCGGGTGTCCCGCTAGTAATTGATCGACGCGAAGAGTATTTCATTTACGACATGTCAGGTAAGCGCTTAATTGATGCGCACCTAAATGGTGGTACCTATAACTTGGGTCACCGAAATCCGGAAGTTGTTCAGGCCGTAACAATGGCAATGCAACATTTTGATATCGGTAATCATCACTTTCCATCGCTAGCCAGAACTGCGTTAGCAGAAGCTCTAATTAAGTCAGCACCAGCTGGCCTATCCAAAGTTATTTATGGTTCTGGTGGTGGCGAAGCAATTGACATCGCACTAAAGACTGCGCGTCATGCCACGCAAAAGCGCAAAATTGTTTCCATCATTAAGGCCTACCACGGTCACACTGGACTAGCAGTTGGAACGGGCGATGATCGTTTCTCAAAACTGTTTCTTTCAGATCGTCCAGAAGAATTTC
>JBEION010000268.1:0-1830 GCA_040377565.1 Candidatus Nanopelagicales bacterium
AACAAGACTATCTCTAGCCATACGGCACAATGGGGTTATGACTTTGCCTACGCCAATAGTTTTAGATTGCGATCCGGGCCACGATGACGCAATGGCGATTTTATTGGCTGCAGCGCACCCAGCAATTGAACTTTTGGGTATAACGACGGTTTCCGGAAACGGTTCTCTTGAAAAAGTCACCTATAACGCCCAACGAATTTGTGCACTAGCGAACATAACGGTTCCGATTGCAAAGGGTGCAAATGATCCGATGGCTGGCAAGGCAAGTGCTGCTCCGACCATCCACGGCGCCACTGCTTTAGACGGAGCTGAATTACCAGAACCGACTTTTGAACTAAGCCCGCTATCGGCTGTTGAGTTAATCGCAGATCTCGTTCGTAATTGCGATCGAAAAGTAACTCTGATTCCAACTGGCCCACTGACAAACATTGCGATGTTCTTGCAGGCTTATCCCGAGCTTCATGACCGAATTGAACATATTTCATTTATGGGTGGCAGTACTGAACGTGGCAACTGGACACCGTACGCCGAATTCAATATTTGGGCAGACCCAGAAGCTGCAGACATAGTGTTGCGAAGTGGGTTGCCTTTGATCATGTCTGGCTTGAATATCACTCACCAGGCGCTGGCAACTTCGAAAGTTTTGGATCGCATTTCAAAACTAGACACAAAACTGGCGCACACAATTGTCGACTTACTTAAGTTCTTTGCCGATACCTATCGAGATGTTTTTGGAATGCCAGATCCTCCGGTTCACGACCCGGTTGCCTTGGCAATCATCATTGACATGACCGTGGCCAAACTAGTTTCAGCACCGGTTTCGGTTGAGTTAACTGGTGAACTTACTCGCGGTGCTACCGTCGTTGACTTGCATGGCACAACCGGCCAAAGAGCAAATGTTGATGTCGCAATGGAATTAGATGTTGAAAAATTCTGGGACATGTTGATCGACGCCATTGATGCATTGGGAGCCTAAAGTCCTGCGCCGATAGAGTTAAGGCGTGACTACGCGCCAGCTGAACATGTACTTCTGGACCTTTATGTTCTGGGGACTTTCCTTTGTTTGGTTAACCAAAGTAGTTGAAACTTTTGGCTGGGTTGGCGGGGTAAGTTTCCGTGCCTTTGCAGCAGTTCTTATTCTTTTGGTTTTGGCCAAAGTGATGAAAGTTGCACTTACTTACGATGTAAATGACACCAAACATTACGCAATTCTGGGCGCCACTTCAGTTGCTATGAACCTGGGCGGCATGACTTATGCGCTTTCAAAACTAGGCACTGCTCTTACTGCAATTTTGGTAACAACTATCCCGCTTTACAGTGCGCTTATCGAGAGAGTCTGGGGTAAGGCCAAACACACCAAGTTAATGATCTTGGGTTTGTGGATTGGTTTCGGGGGAGTTGTAATCCTGATTGGACTTTCCTCGCAGGCTCTAGATTTAGATTTCTTTCTCGGATTCATCGGATCAACAATTGCGTCATTTGGCTTCGCGCTTGGCGGAAACTATTCCAAGGTTAGGGCGCAACATATCGGCGCCTGGGAGCAAACTATTGGAACCTTCACATTTGGCGGGCTTTACCTTTTGCCATTTATGTTTGTGGTGCCAATCGTTAAGACTCCGACGTTTGCATCTTTCGGATGGCTCTTCTTATTGGCCGCCACAGCAAGTTCCTTGGCTTACATTTTGTACTTCCGCCTAGTAGCCGAAATTGATGCTACGAAAGCTCTCACAACGGAGTTCATGGTTCCAGTGGTAGCGGTAATCGTCGGCGCAGCATTCCTGGGGGAGACCGTAACTGTTACCGACCTAATCGGCGCAGCCTGCATCTTGC
>JBEION010000256.1:0-1993 GCA_040377565.1 Candidatus Nanopelagicales bacterium
CGGTGGCATGCCAGGAACTGAGCCACCTTTAGCCATTTGTTTCATCATTTTTTGCGCAACGACAAAGCGGTCCATCAAAGTATTTACATCGCTAACTTGCATACCTGATCCCTTAGCGATGCGAGCCCGACGTGATCCGTTAAGTAATTTTGGATCTTCACGTTCAGCAGGTGTCATTGAAGAAATGATTGCTTCGACGCGATCAATTTCGCGCTCGTCAACATTTTCAATCTGCTTTTTCATTTCAGCCATACCTGGCAACATGCCAAGCATCTTTGTCATAGAACCCATTTTGCGAATCTGTTGCATCTGTTGCATAAAGTCGGTCAGCGTGAAGTCTTCGCCGTCTTTAACTTTCTTGGCGAACTTTTCGGTTTGATCTTTATCAAGTGTTTGTTCTGCCTGCTCAATCAGAGTTAGCAAATCACCCATGTCCAAAATTCTGGAAGCCATACGATCTGGATGGAAAACTTCAAAGTCAGTCAACTTCTCACCCGTTGAGGCAAACATGATCGGCTTGCCTGTGATGGTTGCAACTGAAAGCGCCGCGCCACCACGAGCATCACCATCAAGCTTTGTCAAAACAACTGCATCGATTCCAATGTCGCGAGCAAAAGTCTCGGCTGTATTGACCGCATCTTGACCAGTCATTGCGTCGATTACCAGCAGTGTCTCGTCTGGCTTAGCTTCAGCTTTAACTTTCGCCAGCTGATCCATTAATTCGCTATCAATAGATAGGCGTCCGGCCGTATCAACAATTACGACATCATGAAGTTTGTCTTTAGCAAACTTCATGGCATCGCGGGTTACTTTAACTGGATCGCCAACACCGTTACCTGGTTCCGGAGCAAAAACAACTGTGCTTGATTGCTCGCCAACAATTTTCAATTGATCAACTGCATTTGGTCGCTGCAAGTCAGCTGCAACCAACATCGGTTGATGACCTTGAGATCGCAGGTGTGCCGCTAGTTTTCCAGCAAGTGTGGTTTTACCAGCACCCTGCAGGCCTGCCAGCAAAATCACGGTCGGAGGATTTTTAGCAAGCTTTAGTCGCCTGGTTTCGCCACCGAGAATTCCAATTAATTCTTCATTAACGATTTTGATGATTTGTTGCGCTGGATTTAGTGCTGCGGAAACTTCAGATCCAAGTGCGCGCTCCTTGATTCGAGCACAAAATTCACGAACGACCGGTAGTGCGACATCAGCATCAAGCAGGGCGATGCGAATTTCTCTTACAGTCTCGTCAATATCGTTCTCAGTTAACCGTCCCTTACCGCGCAACTGCTTGAAGGTGGCGCCTAGGCGATCTGACAAAGATGCGAACATGCTCAAAGTCTAATCCGTAGGCTTATGCCCATGAGATCTGTAGCCGGAACCGAACTTTCGCGGGAACAATACTTGATTCACCTAAATGCTGATTACCAACTATTGGCTGCAGCAATCCCTGGAACTCCAGTTGAAGTCCCAAGTTGCCCAGGCTGGACCACAAAAGATTTAGCCAAGCACATGGCCCACGTTTACCTTGGCCAAGCATTTGTTGTTGAAACCGGAGGCCAGGCCGAAAACAAAGAGCACTTAGCTCCTTATCCCCGCACCGAAGACTTCATGGAATTCATGTCTTGGGGATTTGATGCCATCACTAAAGCCTTGGACATTAATCGTCCCGAGCGACCAACTTGGTCCTGGCACCACAGCGACCAATCAGTCGATTTCTGGTTTCGCCGCATGGCGCACGAAACGGTTATCCACCGCATTGATGCACAGCAAGCTGTTGGCTCGGTCACGACTATCGATGAAGCACTGGCCTTGGATGGCGTTGATGAAGTTTTGGATTTTCTGCCACTTCTTGGGTCTTGGCCAGAAGCACCCAACGTTGATTTTGGAATAGTTTCGATTGTCGCCAAAACAAGGAATGGTTCTAAAGTTTGGGATCTGAACTTCACAGATCAAGCAGCTACGGTTGCCGCTAGTGACAAAGCGAATGTATCTGCTC
>JBEION010000056.1:0-5693 GCA_040377565.1 Candidatus Nanopelagicales bacterium
GAGCCAATTACGCGAATCGGCGCCGGCGCCGGTTTGTATGGCGACATTGGATCTTGCCAGTCCGCATCGTGCGGTAGGTCGATAGCTCGCAACACAGCTGCTGCCACACGACGATGTCCTTCGGTAGATAGGTGCAAGCGATCCGATGCCAGCATGCGCGGATCTCCAAATACTTCGCGAGAGTTCGCATCCATGACAGTTGCACCGAATTCTGCGGCAACTCGTTTTACATTGTCGTTAAACGGTCCGAACCTTTGATTCCAATAGTGCTGAGTTTTGGTTTGTGGGTTACTCACTTCCCTGACCGTAAATAGCAATATCTTTGATCCGGTAGCTGCAATTTGGGAAACCGCGTTTGCATAGGTCTCGAAGACTTGATTTGGTTCAAACTTTGGACGCAAAACATTATTTGCGCCGGCGTGAAATGTGACTAGCGTTTGCGGTCCGTGCATCCAAGGCAAGGCGACTTGTAATTGATCCGCAATGACTTGCTCGAGAAGCTTGCCTCGTACGGCCAGGTTTGCATAGCGAAAATCTTGGTCATGCTTTGACATCTCGTCAGCGACCCGATCGGCCCAACCGCGGTAACTGCCATCTGGGTACTTGTCTGAAAGGCCTTCGGTTAAGGAATCCCCGAGTGCAATGAATTGATTCAGATTTGGCACAGCCCTAGCCTATTGAATTTCACCTGGTCGATAACATTGTTAGAAACCTGGGAAGGCAAATCATGAGCAACATCGTTCGCATCGACACCAATGCAGAGTTACCCGCAGATCCAGACTCCCCGGGCGAATACTGCGTTACGCCGTTCTTCGGCGAGAACGAAAAGTTCTTCGCTGGTATTTGGTCTGCTGATCCTCATTCCCAAGACTTTGATGAATATCCAATGGATGAAGTTTGCGTTGTGCTCGCCGGCAAAATCACGTTGACTGAGCCTGGCAAATCACCTGAAGTATTCACAACTGGTGACGTCTTTGGAATTAAACGTGGCACCCCAGTGAATTGGACTCAAGATCCAGGTACTCGAAAGATCTTTGTAATTTTAGAAAGCTAAATTGCTTTAGTAAGTTCCCGGTTCATGTCCTTGTTCAAGGCCCAGCACCAGTAGAACAATCCGAACTGCAGCGGCAGACGCGCTAAGGCAATCAGTGGATCTGGCATTTCATGATCCATCCAGTCAATTGCCATGTAAATGTTTGCTGGGAAAACTAAAACGAATAATGCAAAGGCAGCCCAAACACCCAGTTGCCTAATTGGCTTACCAAGCAGTGTCTTGGACATCGGTGCAAACATCATGACGCCAATTGTTAACTCGGCTGCGCCACTTAAGTAAGTCCAGAACCGTGGTTCAAATGGAAGTACTGGCGGAATGATTTTGTAGAAACCAGCTGGGGCAGCAAAGTGTGCAAAGCCTGCAACTAACAACATGATTCCAAGCCCACGGCCTGCGGTGTATTTGGTCATGGGTTAAGTATCTCGGTAAAACGCAAGATGTTTTGGGCTTCAGGCTAAAGACATCATTATGAACTTAAGGTAAGCACAGAACATCCAGTTCATAAGTAGGTTTCTTATGATTAGGCTTTGTTTGTACTAATTACGCGGCCTTCGTGGGTTTCATTACGAAGTCGTAGACAAACGCAGCTACCAGAGCACCAATGATTGGTCCTGCCAAGTACACCAGTACAGAGGCAGTCTCACCCGTTACCACAGCAGGACCAAACCAACGAGCTGGATTCATGGCTGCGCCAGTAACTGGTCCAGCAAAGAAAATGTCACCGACAATTGCCATTCCTATCGGAAGGCCAGCAATGATTGAAAAAGTTCCACGAGAATCGACAGCAACGCCCATGATAACGATCATGAGAATGAACGTGGCGATAGCTTCAACCAAGATGCCAGTACTCGTTGTAACTCCGTCGCCAAGACTTGGAACTCCACCCAAAGAACCAAACGCTGAATTTAGAAGAACTGCTGCTGCTACTGCCCCTGCCAATTGTGCTGAGACGTAGGCTAAAGCATCGGTAAGAGCAATTCGCTTGGTAGCAGCCAGTGCCACAGTGACCGCAGGGTTAAAGTGGGCACCAGAAATGTGAGCGAAGGCGCAGATAGCAACAAAGATGGCGAGGCCGTGTGCAAGTGCCACTCCAGTTAGATCAGCACCGTTCATAATAGCGCCGATACCAAACAGGCAGAGAAAGAATACTCCAAGAAATTCGGCTAATAGTCGGGCTGGTGCATTGTTCATTTGACTTACTCCTGACATTTTTAAGATAAGAATTTAAAAAGCATAGCGTATTTACTCATAGATTTTGGTAGCGAGTTGGATGACATAGTTTTGAAAGTTTATTTCGTCAGCTTCGGTGGGATGATCAGAAGTCGCTAGACATTAGAAACAACTAGGAAAGATCTAGCCTTACGTCAAAGGCAACCATTGCGATGGCTATTGCAGCGGACCAAATCAAAGTGCTAGCAATAATGAGCGTCGATGCCCGAAAAGGCTTGACTCCGGCAGCAACAGATGCCATCGCAGCAATCTGAGTTCCAATTAAAGCTGGAGCCGCAATTGCCATGCCATAGATTCCATACTTATCGAACATTCGGACTGCTTTTTCAAACTTAGGCGATTCACCGGTTTTACCTTTGGCTGCACGTCGCTTAATGATTCGATTGCGCATAGTCGAACTCAGGTAAGCGAAAACCACAATTGCAATAGCATCCCCCATGACTGCCGCAATCACAGCCAGAGTTGGGTTCACGCCTAATGCGATTCCAACTGGCACCATTGCGATGGCGTCAACAAATGGGATAACTGAGGCTATGAAAACTCCCAGCGCTCCCCACTGTTCGATGTATTCCATTCCTAGATGTCCTTTTCTCGCCAAGCAAGAACCATCGAAGGCATAGAAGCGAAAGCAAACAGTGTTGCAATAACTAAATAACTTCCATCGTTGCCTTCTGGCTGGAACATTTGTACTTCAGGGCCAAACATCATGAGCAGCATAAGCGCCAGCACTATGTAACCCATAAAGTAATAGGCATACCTAAACGAAGTATCGCGCATCTGAATCTGGCGCTCGTCAAGAAGTTCATCTGGAGCATCTGCGATCGACCGCACGCTTACTCGAAGCAAACTATAGCCTCCAACTAATGCCAGGATGACAAAGATTGCTGTAACGGAAAAGACGATTAGATCGACTCCGCTAGACAAAGAAAGATTTGTCTTTAGCGTGGGCCAATAACTACCCATTGCAACAAGAACTATTCCTATCCAAACAACTACTACTAGGATTCTTCGATTCCGCTGGGGACGAAGCCAATTGAATTTAGGGTTCTCGTCGTTGAGAAGAGCCTTAGTTCCCTTCTCTGTGACACCTTCAAACCAATAAATCTTGTTGTTCTTTGGCATGCTTACTTTTCCTTCCGAATCGGAGATAGCGAGAACAGGTCAGATACTTCTTGATCTAGGACCTTTGAAATCCGCAATGCCAGAACTAAAGAAGGGCTGTATTCCTCGCGCTCCAAATAACCAATGGTTTGGTAATGAACGCCAGCTTTGTCAGCTAGTTCTTGGCGCGTTAGGCCCATTGCCAAACGCGCTGCCTCAATGCGGTTGTAAACCGGATCCTCAGGATTTCTGCTCATAAAATGTAGTATACATACTACATAGCATTAATGCGACATCTACGGAGAAACTTCTCGAGCGTCAGTGGGATGTTTAGTTAATAGACGAGTCGGTCTGTAAGCCGGATTCATCAGCATTAAGCTCTGGCGAAAATCACTTTGATAAGGTTTTGTAATTCCCTTTAAGACTTTATTGGAGCCTAGAAAATGCGATTTAAACCATTCGAATTGGAACGCTATTTTGCGAGATATGAGTTTTCCGCGAAGTATTTGCTTTCAAGCTCTGATTGTGACGGCTTACTCCAAAGCGATGTCCTAGACCTCGCGGACGCGCAATCCCGTGAATTGTGGGACAACCTCACTCTTGGGTACACGGAATCGGGTGGCCATCCACTTCTCAAGGATGAAATTGCCAAAATGTATCAAGGCATAACCCCTGATGACGTATTAACAGTGGTTCCTGAAGAAGGTATTTACCTTGCCCTTAACTGCATCCTGAAAAGTGGAGACCATGTGATTTGCACTTTCCCGGGATATCAATCACTTTATGAAATTGCCGAAGGTATTGGCTGCGAAGTGACGAAGTGGGAACTGAATGAAGCCCGAGGTTGGGCGCTTGATCTGGATTTCTTAAAATCACAGATCAAATCCAACACCAAACTTCTTGTGGTGAACTTCCCGCATAATCCAACGGGTTATACGCCAACTTTGCTTGAGTTCCAAGAAATCATGGACATCGCTCGAGAACACAATATTTTCGTTTTGTCTGACGAGATGTATCGCTACATGGAATTTGATGCCGCAGATCGGCTCCCCTCGGCAAGTGAAGTTTATGAAAATGCCGTATCCCTATTTGGAGTTTCCAAAGCGCTTGGTCTTGCTGGGCTACGGGTTGGTTGGGTCACCACAAAAAACAAAGAACTACTTTCGCGCATGGTTACGTACAAAGATTTCACAACGATTTGCGGAAGTGCGCCAAGTGAAATCTTGGCCTTGATTGCGCTGCGAAATAGCGAGTTAATTGTCTCCAGAAACTTGGACACAATTAAAACAAATCTTGGCCTTTTAGATACCTTCTTTGAAGGTCAAGACCTTTTCTCCTGGATTAAGCCTCGCGCAGGATCAATTGCATTTCCGCGGATAAATGGTAATCGAAGCTCGTTGGCTTTTTGCGAAACCCTAGTTGCTGAAACTGGAATTATGTTGTTGCCGTCAACCGTGTATGGATTTGGCGACAACCATTTCAGGTTGGGCTTTGGCAGAAAAAATATGCCTGAAGTACTTGATAGATTTTCCGAGTATTTAAAAGCATAGAAGTTTCAATAGACGAGTCGGTCTGTAAGCCGGATTCTGTACGCTTGCGCGCGATGATCATCCATCTGCGATTGTTGTTACCAACAACCTGTTGCAACCTACCTGCAGGCGTGTGACGGGCAGTCACCTGCTACTTGGTCTTGCTCCGAGTGGGGTTTACCTAGCTACCTATGTCGCCATAAGTACTGGTGAGCTCTTACCTCACCGTTTCACCCTTACCTATTTCTAGGCGGTTTACTTTCTGTTGCACTTTCCCGTGGGTCGCCCCAGGTGGACGTTATCCACCACTCTTGCCCTATGGAGTCCGGACTTTCCTCGAACATTGCTGCCCGCGATCATCCGACCGACTCGTCTGCTCTAAGACTACGGGGATTTGGCTAGGGTAGAAAAATGCTGGATTTATTAATAACAGGCGGACTGCTTCATTCGCCAGGTGGCGCTGCTCCTAGGCCTCAAGCAATTGGCTTGAAAGGCAATCAAATCGCATTTATCGGCGAACATCAGGATGCACCATCTTCTCGAGAGCAAGTCGAGCTCGACGGCCACCTCATTACTCCAGGATTTATCGACAGCCACAATCACCTGCTGCTTGGTTTTGATCCCGATGCTGTGAATCTTCAAGACTTAGTAGTCCTTGAAGACCTCCGAAAGCGAATGACGGAATTCGCTAACTCGCGACCTGACCTGGAATGGATTTGCGGAGAAAATGCAAACTACTCAGTTGTCACTGGTCGACGACCTAACGCCCAGGATCTTGA
>JBEION010000142.1:0-3354 GCA_040377565.1 Candidatus Nanopelagicales bacterium
CCAGTGCTGATTGTTCCAATTGACTGGGTCACAGTGTTAGAAGTTGCCGTTAAGTAGTGCGCGCTTTCGGCGCTCACTGCGGTAATTGAACGAGATCCAGCCCCTAGAGAACTGTCGGTAAGGCTACAAGAAACCAAAGTCACCGTACAGGTTCCAAAAGTAGTTACCCCATCTTTGAATGTGATCACAGTGCCAGAATCGAAAGCGCTTGGTGTAGCGGTGTAAGTAACTGAGTCCTGAACGATGGAGGGATTTGCACTTGAAGTCAGTGCCACAGTCGGTTGCGCTTTGGTGACGGTAAGTGTGTAAGTCCATGTTCCAGCAGTATTTGCTGAATCTAGAGCAGTTCCAGAAACTGCATACTTTCCTGGCTCGAGATTGCTTCCGGCGCTGACCTCTCCGGCAGTGTTTATCGCGAAAGAGCCTGTATTGGTAGTTTTGAAATTAACGGAACCCGTGGCACCATCAACGCGAATTAGATCGCTTTTCGCATTTCCATATTCAACTGAGCCGGCACCTTTGTAAGTTAATTGGCGCAAGAATGGCTTAGTTGCACCTGCAAACTTGACCCACTGACTGTTTGCATTGTTAATGCTTGCCCAAACATTGCCCGCTGGATCAATTCGAACTTGGTTTGTCATAGAAGGGCCGGCTAATTCCGGCACTTCAGTACGTGCGCTCAAAACGGTTACTCCATTTGGATCTAGCTTTGTGCTCTCCATGTGAAGTTGCTGAGGCACCCAAGTGTTACCTTCGCTATCAACTTGTGCCGCCCTTGCCCATGAGTAATCAATAAATGATGCAAAGATCTTTACAGTTTCTGGGAACAAATTTGGATAAAGCGTTCTCGATGCGTCGTAGATATTTGCCGCTTTGTTTTGATTGGCTTGTGCCACAGTGCAGGGACATGAAACTTTACTTGGCTGAATAAACGAATGATCAAACTTGATTACGTAATCTCTGCCACCTGCCACCATTGAAAGCATTACATCATCGAAGGCATTAAGTGAAACACCAGTAATTGCTTTGTTTCCACCAATTGCTTCCATCGTAGCGTTGTTAAAGCTGATCATATATGATTTCGTTTTTGTGATGTTCGCAAACTTGACTAGGTATGCAATTGACTGAGTCGGATTGATGTAACCAATCAAGTTTTGATCTGAATCGAACTTAATTCCATCAACAGTTCCACCCGTTTGTTCGGTGGTTAAGTAAGTAGTTGCTTCTGCCCCATCGGGAGAAATCTTGATCATTGATTTATCTACCGAGTCAGCATTACTCACATAAATGTTCCCTTGCGCATCCATGCCAAGGCTGGAATTGAGAGGACTCTTCAAGAGGGCTGAGTTATTCAACAATGTCGAAGAACAAGTATGTGTATTTGTAAATGTGGTGTTGGTCATTTTTCTAATTGTGTTGCCACGCACGAAGTACATTGCGCCATCAGCATCAAAGATTCCCAATTCATCAGTAAACCAAGTTGTTCCGTCTAGCGTTTTGCAATAGGTGGGGGTAGGCATAACGGTTGTGGTGTATGGATTCTTATTGCCCAGAATGTTGCAAACTTTGGAATCAAACAGATTTTCGTCGCTACAAAAGTACGATCCCCAAAACATTTCTATAGTTTGGGAATTAGCTTCAAGTAACGAGTACTCGGAATAACCAGCATTGTTTCGGGCTTTTGCCTTAAACACATAACCTCTGGCTAGCGTCAGTCCGGATGTACTACAGGTTGTTCCACTGACCCCAACGCAACCCGTAACTTCGGAATAACTGATGCCATCGTTAGATCCATAAACCGTATAGGTATTTGCCCCTTGCCCAGCCACCTCGGCGGACGCATTCCAAGTAATTGTCGAGGTAGTTCCCTCGAAAGATGTACCGCGAACTTGTGATGGAGGCGCAGGTACGTTTGCTGCAAATGGAACATCACCAGTGGAAATTGGAGTACCTGTCGTAGTTGCAATACTCGCATTTGAAGAGTCAACTAAATAGTTGGCACCTGGTGCCATGTTCATCAGAAGTGAAGTGGTTGCATCAGCGACCAATGAGCCTGAGTCAGGTGTGAAGTTCGATGAATACAGAGCGGATTTAGAGATTCGCACATTACTGATTCGTCCTACGAATCCAGGTGAAGTAAAACCAGAAACCGATGAGTTCAATCCACCTATTTCAAGTGGTGAGCTGCCGGCAGTTACAGCTGAGCCTGTAAAGGTTCCAGTGCCAACGGAAACACCATCGACAAACACCTTCATGTTATTTCCCGATCGCACGGCAGCAATATGATGCCATGAATTTAGCGTTGGGTAATCGAAGGCGATATTCACTTCTCCGGTGGAGGTTTTTTGATTCCAAGTTAACTGTGAGTTGCTATTGGCATACAGACGATATTCCGTACTACCTGATTTCCAACGAGAAAGAATTTCCGTACCGCCACGCGGTTTGGATCCTGCAGATTTCAACCAAAGTTCTACTGTGTAATCACTATCCAGATAGAAGTTGCTACTGGATGGGTACGTAACAACGCCGTTGCCGTCGAACTCTAAACTTCCGGTACTTACGACAGCACTTGGGTTAACAACTGCAATCTCTGGATCTTCGGTCAGTGAAATTACGGCTTGGCCATCAACTGATGCTGTTCCCATCAAAGTTGAGGTTCCGCCGACGATTGAATAGAGCTGCGCACCAGCACGAATATTGGGATTTGAAATAGTTACTCGAATTGGATCCTTAGTCGGATCAACAAGCGGAACAGAGCCATCTGGCGCTTTCCAAGCTACGACTACCGAAAGCAAAACATTTGGTGCACCTGGGATGGTGTTTACCGCATGGGTCTTATCACCTTGCAGGTAGGCGGTAATGATCGTTCCGTCTGGGAGTGAGTCGGCCGCGTAATCCACATTTACTGAGGTGCCAGAACGGCGTGCAGAGATTCCGCCATCATTTCCATTCGTCGCTGTAATTGTTCCAAATGCAACGGGATTACTTAGGCCAACTAAGGAGGCCTGGGTCCATTGGGCACGCAACAAAGTATCTTGCGTTGGACTGTAGCCTGCACCGCCGGTGCCGATTAATGTCCCACCAACGGCCGCCGTAAACCAGCCATTAAATACATAGCCCTGACGCGTTGGAGTTGGCAATGAAATTGGTGTGCCGCCTACTGCGAAGGTGTCCCCCGAAACTAGCGAGCCACCTTCAGAATTATAGGTAACGACAAGATCACTAACTGCCCATTGCGCATAAAGATTTTTACTCGAGGTAAATGGATACGCCCCGCCATTGGTGTACCAAGTGCCGCTTCCATTTTGAACTGTATTCCAACCCACGAATCGATATCCAGATTTGGTGAACCCA
>JBEION010000272.1:0-1801 GCA_040377565.1 Candidatus Nanopelagicales bacterium
CTCGATGGTGGTGCTGGAGATAACCTTTTCCACTTCACTGGCGGTGCGTGGGTAGCCCTACCTGAGCGAAGTTATGTAAATGGCCAAGTGTGTGGCGTTACCTCAAGCTTCTCACCATTTACTGCAGCAGTTCCTGCAAAAACACCTGCGGAGATTGCGGCCGCAGCAGATCTAGCCTCCAGAACAATCAGCGCCAAACAGAAATATTCATTACGGTCACTGGCTAGTCAAACTGGCATCAAAATCGTTTCGCCAAAAGCCAAAGTCACAACAACAGTTGCTGGTTCATCCAAGAAGGTTTGCACCAAGTCTGGTTCAACTTTGAAGACACTTGTGGCCGGCAACTGTGTTGTTACCTACACAATTCAAGAACCAAAGCAAACCATTAAATCCTTCAAGAGCTTTGCTGTTGGAGAGGTTGGTAGTGGGTCGGCTTTGAACGCAAAGACTAGCTATTCGATGAACGCCGTTGCATCTGCTAACGGAATCTCTCGAAGCGCCAAAGGCAAACTTTCGATGACGGTTGCTAAATCATCCAAGGGCATCTGTTCTAAGTCTGGTTCGAACCTAAAGATGCTTAAGCCTGGAACTTGCAACGTAACTTTCACGGTTCAGGAGCCACAGCCAGCGGCAACAAAAACCACTAAGACATTCGTTGTGAAGTAGGTATGCACTCGGTACCCGATGAGAATTGGTCATTTCCAACTCAATCTGACATCCCCAACATGGATGACATGAATGCGCTCACCGAAAAGGCAATGTCGGGTTTAGAGGAAGTGCTGTCTATCTTGGATCAAGCATTGGCTGAATTTGACGAGGCGGTATCGAAAATAGGCAGCACTTCTCGTAACTAGGTGATCACGCAGTGGAACTGCGGGCATGAAGCGTGACATTCTTTAGGGGTGTCGAGTTTCAAATCCGCTAGCCCAATCCTGGCCAGGGCATATGACACTGCGCTGCTAGATCTAGATGGTGTCGTTTACATCGGGGAAGACGCGGTTCCTGGTGTTATTGGCGCGCTGAATCAAGCGCATGATGAATTCGGCATGACACTTACATGCGTCACAAATAATGCTTCACGCTCACCACAACGAGTTGCGCAGCACCTACGTGAACTCGGACTTGAAGTTACTGCCGAAGATGTTGTTACTTCCGCGCAAGCTGGTGCTGCTGAACTTGCCAAACTGATTCCGCAAGGTTCAAATGTTTTTGTCTTGGGCAGTAAAGACTTAGCTCGCGAAGTTGAACTTGTCGGACTAAATCCAAGCCATGATGTCTCGCTTACCTACGATGCAATGATTCAGGGCTACTGGCCAGATATGCCATTTCGGATACTCGAGTTTGCCGCCAGCGTTTTGCGAACTGGTGTGCCATGGGTTGCCACAAACATGGATATGACAATCCCGACTCCAACAGGCGTGGCGCCTGGAAACGGCGCCGTGATTACCGCACTGGGTGAAACCGTTAATCGAACGCCAACTCTGGTAGCTGGCAAACCTCAAGTTCCACTGATGCAGCAATCGATTGATCGCACAAATGCCAAACGACCGCTTGTAGTTGGCGATCGTCTTGATACTGACATCCATGGAGCGAACAATGTCGGGATTGATTCGTTGCTCGTGCTTTCAGGAGTTACCACGATCGAAGAAATCCTGACCGCACCAATTGAACTTCGCCCGACTTACTTAGCTTGGGACGCCAGCGCGGTATTAACTGAGCAGAATGGCACTGAAACTACCGACCACGTAACGACCTGTGGTGGCTGGAAAGTTGCTAACGGCGATCTGCTTGGCCAAGGTGA
>JBEION010000201.1:0-2583 GCA_040377565.1 Candidatus Nanopelagicales bacterium
GTGCGCCTGGCCGAACCACAGTTCGAAGGCCAGACCAAGGAAATTCTCGGCACACCAGCAGCAGCAAAGATCGTCAACACTGTAGTTAGCAATGAACTTTCCAACTGGTTCACTAACCCGCCGCGTGGCGCAAAGCCAGCAACTCGAATCGTTCTAGACAAAGTTGCCAATGCATCGCGTGCTCGCTTGGCTGCCCGCCACCATCGCGATACTCAGCGCCGTAAGACTGCGCTTGAGTCCTCAACTTTGCCAGCAAAGCTAAAAGATTGCCGCAGCGAAGATAACGATCGCACCGAATTGTTTATCGTCGAAGGTGACAGCGCACTAGGTACGGCAAAGTCAGCGCGCAACAGTGAGTTCCAGGCATTACTGCCGATTCGAGGCAAAATCCTTAACGTTCAAAAAGCGTCTCTGGCTGACATGCTCAAGAACAATGAGTGCGCCTCGATCCTGCAGGTGATTGGCGCAGGTTCTGGTCGATCTTTCGACATGGAAGCTGTTCGCTATAACAAGATCATCATCTTGGCTGATGCGGACGTGGACGGCGCTCACATCCGCACGCTGTTGCTTACGCTGTTCCAGCGTTACTTAACGCCACTGCTTGAAGCTGGCCGGATTTATGCTGCAGTGCCACCATTGCACCGAATCGAAGTAATCGGCGCTGCCAAGAAGCCTGGTGAAGTTATCTACACCTACAGCGATGCTGAAATGGCCGCCACAGTTAAAGACTTAACTAAGCAAGGTCGACGCTGGAAAGAACCAATCCAGCGCTACAAAGGCCTTGGTGAAATGGACGCGGTGCAATTGCGGGAAACCACAATGGATCCAGAAAGGCGAACCCTTCGTCGCATTACAGTAAGCGATGCAAAGTCAGCAGAGAATGTTTTTGAATTGCTTATGGGTAGCGAAGTTGCGCCTCGCAAGGACTTCATTATCGATGGTGCGGTAAAACTTGATCGCACCAAGATTGATGTTTAAGACTTTTTAGCGCGACTTACTGCAACTGGCACGCCGCCAACACCCCAGTCATCTGCAGTTACTTCATTAATGACGATGCGAACGTTATCTGGATCGGCATCTAGCACTCGGATTGCAGCTTCCGAAATCTCTTTGATCAAAGCATGCTTTTGCTCAACGCTTCGGCCTTCAATTAACTGCACAGTAATAAACGGCATGTCATTTCCTAACTAGAAGTCGTACGTCTGAAGTTTGCCAGTATTAACATCAAATACTGCACCACCGACGACAACACCTTGGGCGAGTAGTGGATAGGTGCGAATTCGCATTACGTCAGTTTCAAGAGCTTCAATTGGGTTGTTTACGGTTCGGAACTCCACGCTTCGAGTATCGACACCATGATCGGCAAGAATCGTTTTGTGAATCTCTGGCTCAGTTGCACTAGCCATGCGGCAATCAGTGTGAGGCATGACCAAAACTCGATTAACGCCAAGCAGGAAGGTTGCCAAAACCAAAGTTCGTAAAACGTCATCGGTTACGCGGGCACCAGCGTTACGAAGGATCTTCACATCTCCTGGTCCCATACCAACAATGGCTAGGGGACTGATACGAGAATCCATGCAGGTGATGATTGCCAAGCCTTGGGCGGCTCTGCCCGTTAGGTGCGAACTCTCAAAATTCTTCTCGTAGGCAACGTTAGCTGCCAATACATCGGAAAAACTCTCTTTCGGGAATGGTTGATTTGGCATGTTTCTATTCTCCACCTCCACTGGAGTGACCAGGGAATACACCTTGATGTTCATCGATGTAAGGAACTGAGTTGTTAACGGCCAATCCAGCTTCACCGAACCCAACTGAGATAAGTGGAACTTTACCGACATAAGTTGTGATGTCGCCAGCGGAATAAACGCGTGGCAAGTTGGTCTTCATTGTGGTGTCAACCAAAATGCGACGCTTTTCTAATTCAATACCCCAGTTAGCAATTGGTCCGATGTTGGCAATGAAACCAAGTGCAGCAACTAAAGTCTGGGCTGGCAAAGTTCGGGATTCGCCTTCTTTGTTCTTGATCGTTACTGATTCAACCCAGTCATCGCCAGCAACGCTTTCAACTTCGGAGTTAATGATGAGCTCAACACCCATTGCGCGAACTTGGTCAACAGTTGCAGCGTGAGCGCGGAAAGTATCGCGGCGATGCACCAGGGTTACTGACTTAGCAATCGGGGCTAACGAGTATGCCCAGTCAAAAGCTGAGTCGCCGCCACCGATGATGACAACATCCTTACCAGCGTGAACATCAAGTTTTGGAACGAAGTAAACCAAGCCCTTGCCAACGTATTCGTTGCCCGCAGGTAATTCGCGGGGAGTGAAGGATCCGATGCCGCCGGTAATGATCACAACTTTGGCTTCGATGACAGTGCCTTTGTCGGTAACAACTCGAACTGGGCCAGCTTCGCTGGTTTCAAGTTCTTCGGCACGCTCACCCAAGATAAACGTTGGATTGAATGCGCCGGCCTGCTTCATTAAGCCATCAACTAAATCGCGACCTTTAACTGCTGGAAAACCGGCAATGTCGAAGATTTCCTTTTCGGGATACATGGCGGTGATTTGGCCACCAGGTTCAGTTAA
>JBEION010000169.1:0-2962 GCA_040377565.1 Candidatus Nanopelagicales bacterium
CGGTAATTGAAGCACTTCGCCATCCATTAGAAGTAATCATGAAAGTCAATAGCGGCAGAAATATCATTGACCCTGTTGCATAGCCAGCTGAAAATACACCGGTAACTAATCCACGCCGCTTTACAAACCAGCGATTAGCAACTGCTGCACCGAATACCAAAGCTAAACAGCCAGTTCCAAATCCTACGAACAGCCCCCAAAGAACAACTAAGTGCCAACTTTGGGTCATAAGTGTTGTTAGGTATAAACCTGAGGCAACCAGAAGTAATGCCGAAGCTACAACTCGACGCATCGAAAAGCGTTCAATCAAGGTCGCTGCAAATGGTGCAGTTATTCCATACATCAGAAGATGTAGGGCAACTGCGCCCGATGTCAGACTGCGGGACCAACCAAACTCTTCTTCCAGCGGCACCAACATGACGCCAGTGGTTGACCTAAATGCTGCGGCAGAAATCAGTGTTAGAAAAGTGATTGCAACTATCCACCAAGCTCGATGTATGCGGGAGACAGCAGTGAACATGCTGCAAGGCTACCGTTGCAGCGTGTGCTGGTGCTGGAGTTAAGGAGTATTAACCAAACTATGTGCAGCAGAAACTAGATAAGTCCAAAGTTGGTCACGAAGTGCTTCATCCATTTCTATCTGGAAAAGCGAAGCGTGCATGTGGTAAATCCAGCGATCTCGAGCATCGTCATCAATTACAAATGGCATGTGGCGCATACGAAGTCTTGGGTGGCCCCGCTCTGCCTGATAAATGGATGGTCCACCCCAGTATTGCTGCAAGAAGAGCGTTAAATGCCGGCGGGATTCAGTTAGATCTTGGTCGACATACATCGGGCGCAAAACTTCATCGGACTCAATGCCAACGTAAAATCCATCAACGAGCTTGACGAAGAATTCTTCGCCACCAACTGCATCAAAGAGTGATTGTTCCACGTATCTAGTTTGCCGTATTTAGTTCTTTGCTCTGCGCATCTAGTTCGGCAGCAGCCTTAGTGATGTTTCTGGTCATAGAACCAAATACAAAACCGTGGAATGGCCACACCGACCACCAATATGCATGGCCGGCTAATCCCTTTGGATGGTAGATCGCATGCTGGTGATACATGGTTTCGCCAGCATCATTCTTTTCCACGCGAAGTTCCAACCAAGCAAGTCCAGGCATGTGCATCTCGGCTCGAAGTCTTAATAGCTCGCCTGGAATACATTCTTCAACGCGCCAAAAATCTACAATCTCACCAGCGAGTAATTTATTTGGATCTCTACGACCACGACGAATTCCCGGTCCACCGAAAAATCGATCAATAAGCCCACGAGTTTCCCAAGCTAGCGGGAAGGAATACCAGCCATTTTGGCCGCCGATTCCTTCAATGATTCGCCATAGTGATTCTGGCGTTGAATTCGAAGGTACGTAACGATCGTCTGTGTATAGCGAGCCACCGGCCCAATCAGGGTCTGTTGGCAGGGGATCGCTTGGTTCTCCTGGCATGGAAGCTGAAGACCAACGTGACTTTACGTTCGCCTGGCGAATTCGAGTTAGTGCAATGGCAACTGAGTCTTCAAATCCCAATAAGCCCTCAGGTGGATCTGGAATGTATTGCTTAATGTCATGTTCGGCGCAGATAACTTCGGTTTTCAAACTATCAACCAGTGGTCGCGCAATGTTTTTTGGAACTGGCGTAACTAGGCCAATCCAGCGAGCGGATAGACCAGGGGAGAGCAAGTTGATTGGCAGAATTATTCGCTTTCGCAGGCCGGCCACTTTTGCATAGCCATGCATCATCTTTTGGTAGGTCAATACATCAGGACCACCGATGTCGAATGTTCTATTTAATCCGGCTGGTAAATTGCGCGCTTCTGTTAGGTAGCGCAAAACATCACGCACAGCGATCGGTTGAATTTTTGTGCGAACCCAGCGCGGAGTGATCATCGCAGGAAGGCGTTCAGTTAGATACCGAAGCATTTCAAATGAGAGGCTTCCCGATCCAATGATTACTGCGGCACCAAAAGCAATAGTTGGTACACCTGAATTGATAAAGATGTTTCCGACCTCTGCGCGAGAACGTAAGTGCTGGGAAAGCTTTGGGTCGTTTTGAAGTCCACCGAGGTAAACGATTCGTCCTACGTTTTGTGCTTTTGCCGCTTTCGCGAAGACGCCTGCAGTATTTCGTTCAGTTTCTTCAAAGTCTCCCGCGCTTCCAATTGCGTGAATCAAGTAATAGGCAACGTCAACATCGCGCAAAGCTTCATTGCATACATCTGGGTTATCTGCAGTGCCACTTACTATTTCGACTTGGTCGAACCAAGGGTGCTGCGAGATTCGCTCTGGATGTCGAACAAGTACTCGAACTCGAACCCCTTCAGCGAGCAGGCGAGGTATTAGTCGGCCACCGATATATCCGGTGGCACCAGTTACGAGACAAAGTTGCGACATACCTAAGTGTTACGGGTTTTTAGCCCAAGCGCAGAATGGGGTGCTTACTTTTCCCAAGTAGTGTTTTGGCTGAAGTTAGCAACGTTTAGGATTTCGCCATTTCTGATGTACCAAAGAACCCCAGCTTCATCGCGAACTCGGGTAGTTCGTAGGGCCACCGCTTCGACTCGGCCCCTTACGGTTCCAATTTCTACCTCATCGCCGATTCCGTACTGGTCTTCGATAATCAAGAAGATTCCGGAAATATAATCCTTAACTAGAGTCTGAGCACCAAAGCCCAGAGCAACTCCGGCGATACCAGCACTAGCCAAAAGCGGCGCAACGTTTACCCCAAGAACCGTTAAGGCCATCAAAACTGCAGTGCCCCAAATGATTACTGAAGTCATGGTGTTTAAGACTGTTGAAATAGTGGAGCTTCTTTGATCCCGGCGATCGCTCGAGCCAAAGGCTTGTCGAATAACGCGGTTACTAGCCCGCACCAACAAGAAGCGCACTACAAATGCAACTAAGAAAATAATGATGATTCTTAA
>JBEION010000054.1:0-5703 GCA_040377565.1 Candidatus Nanopelagicales bacterium
CTGTGCACTCTCGAAATGCCAAGCCTGAACCGAGCATCGTTAATGTTGCGTTAGCGAATGTACAGCTCTAACTTAATCTGTGTCTACCGGATGACTTGCTTCTCGGGGTTTCCTCACCTGCAGAAAAGCTCTGCATAGCCAATCCAATTACTACCAAGATCAGTCCAACCGTGCCATTTAGAGTTACTTCTTCACCCAAGACAACTACGCCTAGCACTGCAGCAGTAACTGGGTCAGCCAGCATCATGGTGGAAGCAACACCTGGACTAATTCCCCGTAGGCCTAACATCTGAATGCCATTGGCAATACCCATGGTCACTGCACCAAGATAAACCGCAAGCAAAATCGTTTGCGTTGTCCACTCCATCTGCAGTAAGTCACTTCGCACAACAAAAAATAGTCCAATGGATCCCAGCAAGAAGGCCATACCTGGAAGCTGAGATGAATGTCCCCCAGCACGGACTTCAATTTTTGCCGCATTTATGTATGCACCGATGCCGGATCCTGCAATAACGGCAAAGATTAGTCCCGTTGCATCATTGGTTTGAAGTTCCCCAAGTGAGGCGATTACCAAACCTGAAATTGCAATGGCAGTTGATATGTACCAAATTTTGCTTGGGCGTTCACGCAAGAAAATCCAGCCGACTATTCCTGCCGATACTGGAATGCAGCCAACTGTAATCAACGCCGCAGTTGCTACTCCAGTTCGATCAACCGAGGCAAAGAAAAAGACTTGGTACGAAGCTGAGCTTGCGCCCATAATCCAAACGCCTGGTCGAGTAATCAGTCGAGGTAACTGACTGAGTTTTCCTCCTAAGAACGGAGCAAGGATAAGTAAGGTGATTGCGCCAATAAATAGCCGCACAAATCCTATTACTGGCGAAGGAGTATTTATGGCATAAATTGCAGCAACTGTGCCTGCAGTTCCGGCCAGACCGTTTCCCAGAAGCGAAAGACCGACAGATCGACCCGCATGCTTGTTTGTTTTGGAGTCAGACATTTTGACACTTAACTGCGTCACTGCTGATCATTACCAAAGCCTAATGCAGGGGTATTGAAACACAGTTGTAACACCGCAGTTACAGGCAAATCGCTAGCATTGAGGCATGGATCTTGATACCGCCCGTGAAGTAGCAGCGAAATTCTTTAGTAAGTCCGGTGACATTAAAGAGTTAGCAGGTGAGCGAAATCCAAACTTCTTAGTGACTACCACGCACGGAAAATTCGTGCTCAAAATCCATGGCAGCGAAGAAGTTTCACAGATTCAGATCCAGCAATCTGCTCTTGCAGCTCTTGAACAGGTTAATAAGTTCCAGACACCAACTACGGTTCCAGCTAATTCCGGAGAACTTCTCGTGGACATTGGCGAGGGTAAATTTGCTCGAATGCTTACCTGGATCGATGGCAACCTATGGTCACAGTCACAAGACTTAGGCGAAAGTCATAAGTCCCAACTTGGCAGATTAATCGCCACAGTTGATTCAAAATTGGCCGCTGTAGATTGCACTAACTTCCGAGCCACTTTGGACCAACCATTTGGATGGAACGCACTGCAAGCAAAAGTATTGATTACTGATATTGCGCTAATTCAAGATGTCGAACTTCGCGCCCAGGTTTCCACAATCTTTGATCGGATTGCTAACAGGACGCTTGCAAAGGTATTAGCTCTTCCACATCAATTAATTCATAACGATGCAAACGACAACAATGTAGTTGTTTCAAATGGTGCAGTTTCTGGACTAATTGATTTCGGCGACTTGATTTATGCGCCGCGGGTATGCGGACTGGCTGTTGGCTGCGCGTATCAACTTGATGCTAACGATCCAGTTGCCAGTATCTATGCAATCGTGCGTGGTTATCACGAAGTATCGGCTCTCTCTCCTGCCGAACTTGAAGTGCTGTTTGATCTAATTTGTTTACGGGTAGCCACAAGTGTTGTTATGGCGCATAAGCAATTAGCTGCAGATCCCGATAATGAATACCTATCAATCTCGCAAGATTTCTTCCGTTCATTGTTACCAGCTTTGACTTCAGTATCGGATCGCTTGTCTCATTACCGGTTGCGTAATGCCTGTGGCTACGATGCGCATCCAGATAGTCGTCATGTTCGGCAGTGGCTAGCAACAACTGACGCCAAGATTTCCGATGTTGTCATGCCACCGTTTGCAGATGCCAAGAAAATCTGGTTGGACTGGTCGGGTGAGAACAAAAATATTGCTCGCTCTTGGGAAGCCATCGAGGCTGAAATGAAATCAGCCGGCGCAGATGTGGCAATTGGCCATTACTGCGAAGATCGCAATGTTTATGAATCTGACTTCTTCGTTGACGAAGGTAAAGAATCTCGCACAGTGCACTTGGCTGTTGATTTATTCTCGCCAGCTGGAACTCCGGTTTATGCAGCACTTGATGGCAAAGTTTTCCTATTCCATGACAACACTGCGCATCTAGACAATGGCCCAATGATTGTGCTGGAACACCAGACTGATCAAGGCATTAAGTTCCATACGCTTTACGCTCACCTTTCACGCGCTTCATTAGATGGGCTATCCGTCGGCAAGGAAATCAAGTCAGGTCAGCAAATCGCCACTATGGGCACGGAAGAAGTTAACGTTGGCTGGCCACCTCATACCCATTTCCAAATCATCATGGATCTTTGCGACATGGCCCATGACATTTGGGGCGTAGCTGCAGTTAGTGAATTACCGGTTTGGCGCAGTATGTGCCCGAATCCAAACTTGATCCTGCGAATTCCTGAAGGCACTGATGTTCACGCTCACATGAAGACCGAAACTTTGGCGCAAGAGCGGGAAGTCGTTTTGTCCCGCGCACTTAGCCTTAATTTCCAAAAGCATTTGGAGATTGTTAGCGGTAAAGGCGCATATCTATATGACCGCGCTGGCGGCAAGTATTTGGACTTGGTCAATAACGTTGCTCACTTGGGACATAGCCATCCCCGCGTAGTTGCAGCTGCCCACAAGCAAATGCTTACTTTAAATACCAATACCCGCTATTACAATCAAAACGCTATTGAATACGCCCGCGCTTTAGCTGGAACTTTGCCAGATCCATTAAGCGTTGTGTTCTTTGTTAACAGCGGTAGCGAGGCAAATGATTTAGCGCTGCGATTAGCCAGAACTCATACCAAAGCCAACGGCATGATGGTTTTGGAACATGCTTATCACGGCCATATCACTAGCATCATCGACATCAGTCCATACAAGTTCAATGGTCCTGGCGGCGAAGGCTGTCCAGATCATGTTCGGGTCGCGCCGATTCCTGATGCATATAAAGGTCTCTATCGTGGCGAAGGTTCCGGCGACAAATATGCTGCTGACTTTGCCAAAACGTTGGAAACGTTGGATCAACCGCTTTGTGCATTTATCTCAGAGTCAATCGTTAGTTCAGGTGGGCAGGTGCCACTTGCACCAGGATTCTTAAAGCAAGCATTTGCAACAACTCGAGCAGCCGGTGGACTTTGCATTTCCGATGAAGTGCAAATCGGTATGGGCCGAATGGGAAGCACCTTCTGGGGCTTTGAATTGCATGATGTAGTTCCTGACATCGTGACAATTGGTAAGCCACTTGGCAGCGGACATCCATTAGCTGCAGTTGTCACTACTCCCGAAATAGCTAATTCCTTTATCAATGGCATGGAGTATTTCAATACCTTTGGTGGTAATCCGGTTTCAGCTGCTATCGGGCAAACTGTGCTGGATGTCATTGTTGATGAAGCGCTGCAACGCAATGCGCTAACCGTCGGTAACTACCTAATGGATGGTGTGCGCGAGCTTGGTAAATCCATCGAAACCATTGGCGATGTTCGCGGTAGCGGATTGTTTATCGGTGTGGAATTTGTAACAGATCGCGCTTCGCAATCCCCTGGCACCCAAATCACTAAAGACTTGATTGAGTTCGCTCGGGAAAACGGAGTGTTCTTATCCAGCGATGGCCCAGCCGAAAACGTTTTGAAGATCAAGCCACCAATGATTATTGGTAAGGCAGAAGTCGATCAGTTCTTAGATGTTTTGCAGCGCGGATTAAGTCGCTAACTAAGTTACTTTTTTGACGTATATGTGAAGCCGGCTAAGGCAAGTACAACTGCCCCGGCGCCAACTCCGTAATACATAACTTCATTTGGTGATTTGGTGTCAACTAGAACACCGACGAAGATAACCGCGATGATCGCAACAACGACACCGATGAGCTTGGCCTTCAGGTCATCTAGGGTGTTGATTTCCAACCAGTCAGGAACTTCCAGATTGGTATCGATAAACAGTTCATATAAGCCATAGCCAATAACCAATAAAACGGTTCCCAAAAGAATGGCATCTACTGAAGTAAGGATCGCAACTACGGTCTCTTTGAGAGGAACTTGCTTCAAAACCACATCCAGGGCTGAGCGCACAATTTCAATAGATCCCAGGATCATTAAGACAATGGCCCCAATAATCGATGCCGCCGAAGGGATGATTACGGCATAACGGGAAATCTCAAAGAGTCGGCGCATTTGCCCAGTCTACAATCGCCCAAATAGAACTGTCCTGTCAGTGAAAACCCTGTAACTAATGGGATTTAGCCCCTGCGACTAAGTGCCTGCCGTGGTACGTTTATAGGCAACAAGCCATTGTTTTCGGGAGGAATCACATGTCTGAAGAGACTACTCAAGCCGCAGAAGCCATTCGCTCTATTTGGCAAGGAAATCCTGCAACCATGGCTGAACTAGATGACGAGTGCAACCCAAATAAGGTTTGTCGCAATATGAAGGACGTCACTTACGAAGGTTTTGGCGATGAGGGCACTGACGTAGCAACCTCATGGAAAGCTAAATTGGCTCGTGAAGGCAAACTTGCTACCGGCGCCTCAATAGCTGACTTAGTTTTCGGCACAAAGAACTAATCCAACGGAATTCTCGGATACCTAATGACTACCGCTCGCCCATTTGCTGATTTAACAGTTGAAAAACTTACCGAAGACCTGCGTGAACTTGGCTACATTGCCGATCGCGGTCTAGCTACTTCCATTCTGATTTCCTTAAAGCTGGGCAAGCCACTTCTGCTTGAAGGCGAAGTCGGCGTTGGTAAGACTGAACTAGCCAAGACTCTTGCCGTAATGTTCCAGCGCGAACTTATCCGTTTGCAGTGCTACGAAGGTATTGACACCAACCATGCACTTTACGAATGGGATTATGCCCGCCAGATGCTGCACATCCGGTCGCTAACCAGCGCTGAACTTAGCAACAATGCTGATGAGCAACTGTTTAGCCCAAAGTTCTTGCTTGAGCGCCCACTGCTTAAAGCCGTTCGCGCTGGCGATGCTTGTGTATTGCTAATTGACGAAGTTGACCGCGCCGATGACGAGTTCGAAGCTTTTTTGCTTGAATTGCTATCTGACTTCCAGGTCACTATTCCTGAAGTTGGCACCATTGCGGCGGTGTCTCGCCCAATCGTGATCCTGACTTCTAACCGAACCCGTGAACTGCATGACGCCCTTAAGCGTCGTTGCCTTTACACCTGGATTGGTTTCCCAGACGCAGAACGCGAAATTGAAATTGTCCGAGCCCGCGTACCTGGAATTAGCGAACGCCTTGCTACTCAGGTGGTTGGCGCAGTGAATCAACTTCGTCAGATGGAACTTGAAAAAGTGCCAGGTGTAGCTGAAACTATTGACTGGGTTGAATCCTTAGATGCCGTTGGTGCCAGTGAC
>JBEION010000061.1:0-5477 GCA_040377565.1 Candidatus Nanopelagicales bacterium
TCACTTCCAGCCGCACTTAGTGATGGTGGCTCCGGATTAGTTCTGCCAAGTCAAGTTCATGGTGGCGTGAGCAGTTACATTGATCGCCTTTACCAAAGAACTCAAGATGGCACTTACACCTCAATGCGCCAACTACTTGATGCGCTGTCAGTTGGTGAAGTTGAGGAATCTGAAAGTCTGCAAAGCCGAGTCTCGCGTTTGACGGCAAGTTCGGTAACTTGGTCACCGCCACAGTCTTCGCAATCAAGCCGAGTCCGCACTTCAGTTATCGCTGGTCTTTCGGTTTTGGTTTTTGGTTGGATCGGTTGGCAGTTACTAACTAGCAATTTTCAAAGATCTGAAGCGCCAGTTGCCATTTTGGCGTCACCGCTTCCCAGCATTGCGGTGCCGCAAGCCACTGGCGAGGTTGCGAAAGCCGTGACAGTTACGAGCTATGACCCGTTGGGCGATAACGAAGAGAATGCTGATCAGGCTTTACTTGCAATAGATAGTGATAACGAAACCGCCTGGACTACCGCCAGTTACAACAAATCTGACATGTCAGGTAAAGCTGGCGTTGGCCTACTTGTTGATCTTGGGGTTGAAAAAGAGGTCTATTCAGTTGAGATTGACTTTATTTCTGCAGGCCACACCGCCGAGATTTATGTTGTTAACTCAACTGAACCAGATTTCGCAACTGAACTTAAGTTCGGTGACACTAATCCAAATGAAAGTTCAAGTGAAATTTCATCAACTGATCCGGTTTCCGGCAGATATGTTTTAGTTTGGTTAACCCCAGAATTACCTGAAGCTGAATCTGGTGAATTCCAGGGTGGAATTTCAGAAATTAAAGTCCGCTTATAACTGCTAACGGATTGATCTGCCCTGAGCGATAACCGTCAGTCAGGGCTGATTGTTGTCGCTTCAGTTAGTAAACTTGAATTACTTCAATCTAAGGAAATTCAATGTCTCAAGACATCAATGACGTAATCATCATCGGTTCTGGCCCAGCTGGATATACCGCTGCGATCTATGCTGCTCGCGCGCAACTTAAGCCAATTGTGTTTGAAGGTGCTGTTACTGCTGGTGGCGCACTGATGAATACCACTGAGGTTGAAAACTTTCCAGGTTTCCAAGACGGAATTATGGGTCCAGCGCTTATGGAAAACATGCGTGCCCAAGCCGTTAAGTTCGGTGCGAATTTGATTACTGACGATGTGACAACTGCCAACTTAACTGGTGACGT
The DNA here is from genome assembly GCA_040377565.1 of Candidatus Nanopelagicales bacterium. GTDB lineage: Bacteria > Actinomycetota > Actinomycetes > S36-B12 > UBA5976 > UBA5976. The sequence goes on from JBEION010000061.1 coordinate 1,226, forward strand.
AAAAACTGTTGTTGATGGTGAGGGCCGGGAATACAAAGCCCACTCGGTGATTTTGGCAACTGGATCTAGCTACCGCGAACTTGGAATTGACAACGAAAAGCGACTTTCCGGTCATGGTGTTTCTTGGTGTGCAACTTGCGATGGATTCTTTTTCCGTGACCAGGACATTGCTGTTGTAGGCGGTGGCGACTCTGCTGTTGAAGAAGCAACTTTCTTAACTCGCTTTGCAAAGAGTGTCACCATGATTCACCGTCGGGACGAATTGCGTGCCAGCAAGATCATGGCTGAGCGTGCCCACAACGATCCAAAGATTAACTTTGCTTGGAACAGTGAAGTAACTGAGCTCCAAGGCGATGCGAAATTGTCTGGTGTCACAATTCGCGATATCAACACTGGTGAAACTCGTCAACTTTCGATAACTGGATTATTTGTGGCAATTGGTCACGATCCTCGTTCTGAACTGCTTAAGGGACAAGTTGATCTTGATCCTCAGGGTTACGTGCTAACTGGTGCCGGCACAACTGCAACTAATCTTTCTGGAGTTTTCGCCTGCGGTGACTTGGTTGACCATACCTACCGTCAAGCCATCACAGCTGCCGGAACTGGTTGCAGCGCAGCACTAGACGCTGAGCGTTTCTTATCCAATCTGCACAGTAAGTAATTCCCAACTAAGTCAATAAACCAAGGGGTTAATCGCTAACCACTTATGCTTGATCCACTAGCAACAATAGGAGTAATAATGGGCGCAACTGCAGCCGTAACAGATGCATCGTTTGCTGACGATGTCTTGATGAGTGACAAACCAGTACTGGTTGATTTTTGGGCTGAATGGTGCGGCCCGTGCAAAATGATTGGTCCAATCCTGGAAGAAATTGCTGCCGCACATGGCGACAAGCTAACTATCTTGAAGTTAAACGTTGATGAGAATCCAGCCACTGCAGCTAACTACGGTGTGACTTCAATTCCAACTATGAACGTTTACCAAAATGGTGAAATCGTAAAGCAGATCATTGGTGCAAAGCCAAAGGCGGCACTTCTTTCAGATCTTGCTGAGTTCATTTAAGTAACTAATGACAGTAACGATCCTGCGACGCGGCGATCAAGGGCCGGCAGTAACAGAGGTTCGTGATCGGTTAGTTCGTCTTGGGCTCTTAAGTCCTGATGCCAGCGCAGCAGCAGATGTTTTTGATGACATCTTGCTAGCTGCGCTGCGCTATTTCCAACAGACTCGTGGTTTAACAGTTGACGGCTTAGTTGGCCCACAAACTTTTCGCAGGCTCGATGAAGCGCGCTGGAAAATTGGCGATCGTGTTTTAAGTTTCACGCCAGGTCACGTAATACATGGCGAAGATGTTGCGCAATTACAACAACGTCTAATTGAACTTGGGTTTGCGTTAGATCGCGTTGATGGCATCTTTGCAAAAAGTACTGACTCGGCAGTTCGCGAATTCCAACGCAATGTTGGTTTAGATGTCGATGGAATTTGTGGTCCAGCTTTCTTTCGCGCGTTCCAAAGACTGGCTCGAACTATTGCAGGTGGTAGCCAAGAACATTTGCGCGAACTTTCTACCGTTGCCAATTTTGGAAAAACTAGAACCGTTGAAACTTGTTCGATCTTGTTAGATCCAAGTGACTTGGATGAAAAATTAGTTGGCAGTGAGTATTCGCATTCTGATATCTGCTGGGATATTGCTTCTCGGCTTGAGGGTCGATTGGGTGCCATGGGCACACTCGTCTTATTGACCCGGCCGCAAGGAGGCAAAGTTGATGGTGAGCGCACCAGGGCAAGCCTTGCCAATGACAGCAATGTGGACTTGATAATTGGGTTGGGGCTAGATCGCCACAGCAATCCCCTGGCCCAAGGTGTTGCGTCTTATTACTTTGGCCACGAATACTCCCGCTCAGCTACTGGCATGAGACTGGCCGAGATAGTTCAGGAAGAAATCAGCTCCCGAACTTCAATTGCAGATTCCAAGTCGCATGCCAAAACCTGGGATCTATTGCGCTTAACTCGCATGCCCAGCATCAAAGTTGAATTGGGTTACGCAACGAGTCAGCATGACAGCGAGTTGTTATCTCAAGCTGAAACCAGAGACCAAATTGCCGCTGGATTAAGTTCGGCTGTCACCCGAATTCTGGCACCCAGAATCGGTTAGTCTCATTATGTGACCTACGTCACATTTATGGGTTCCTGCACAAGTTGTTCACATGTGTGTAAGTGAATTACTTAAGCGGCTCGCCAAACATGCCACGTTGCTTTGGGTCAATGACTTCAACGATTCTTTGCAGATCTTCCAAAGTTGCGAACTCAATAATGACTTTGCCGCGAGACTTGCCGACCTGGACTGTAACTCTGGTGTCGAGTCGATCAGATAGGCGATCTCCCATGGATTTAAGTCCAGGTGCGCTGATCTTGCCACCTGACTTCTTGGCGGTTGGCTTCGCTGGTTTGTCATCTTGTCCAAGTGAAACTATTTCTTCAACAGTTCGCACCGACAGACCTTCGGCAACGATTCGACTAGCTAGGCGCTCAATTGCTGCGGCGTCCTTGAGTCCAAGTAAAGCTCGGGCATGACCGGCTGAGATTACGCCAGCGGCAACTCGGCGCTGAACTGCTGGGGGCAAGTTAAGTAGGCGCAGAGTGTTAGAAATCTGTGGGCGTGAACGGCCTAGACGAGTTGCTAGTTCGTCTTGAGTGCCACCGAAATCCTCAAGTAATTGCTTGTAGGCTGCGGCTTCTTCAAGTGGAGTTAAGGCAGCCCGATGCAGGTTCTCTAGTAACGCATCTCGCAACATCTGGTCATCGGCAGTTTCGCGGATCAGAGCCGGAATCGTTTTAAATCCGGCCTTTTTGCTGGCGCGGAGGCGTCGCTCGCCAGCTACAAGTTCGTATCCCCCGCCTTTAGCTGATCGCACCACAATCGGTTGCAGTAATCCAACTTCTTGGATCGAGTGAACTAGCTCAGCTAGGGCTTCATCATCAAATACTTGGCGTGGTTGTTGGGCATTTGGAACTATGGATCGGATTGGAAGTTCAGCGAAAGTAAGTCCAGCGATCACAGCTGGGGCTTGACTGGTGGTTTGAGTCGCAGGCGCTGTCGACTTAGTCGCTGCCTTTGCTGGGGCTGCGGGCTTGGCAGTGGATTTACTTGCCGGAGCTGCTTTTTTAGGTGCTGTGCTGGCAGTCTTCTTTGCTGGTTTGGCGCCAGTTCCACCTTTTGGCTTTGCGGTCGTAGTTTCACGTGAAACATCCGGGATCAAGGCTCCTAAGCCACGGCCTAGGCTTTGTCGTTTTGCCATTGCATTAACCCTTCTGCTTACGTTCGGTGATTTCACGGGCGGCAGCTAGATAAGCCACTGCCCCAGTTGATCCTGGGTCATATGTCATTACTGATTGCCCAAATGACGGGGCTTCGGCGACATAAATCGATCTTGGAATTACGGTTTCTAGGACTTTTTTGCCAAAGTAGTTCCGAACTTCCTCAACAACTGAGGCGGAAAGGTTGGTTGTGGAGTTATACATAGTCAGCAAAATAGTGCTGACTTCTAGTTCCGGATTTAGGCGTTCTTTGGCGAACTCAATGGTGCGAAGCAATTGCTGGACACCTTCAAGGGCGTAGAACTCGCACTGGATTGGGATCAAAACCTCTTTAACCGCAGCTAGGGCATTAATCGTCAGCATTCCTAGGCTTGGTGGGCAATCAATGAATACGTAGTCCATTTCATGATCAGCCAAGAAATCAGCCAGGGCTTGCTTTAGCAGGAATGGCCGTTTTGCTTCATCCACAGTCGAAATAAGTTCAATGTCTGCACCAGCTAAGTCCAGAGTTGCTGGCAATACCCATAGGGAATCAAAGCCTTCGGCAGCGCTCATCATGTCAGCGATTGCTTCGCCATCTAACAAAACATCAAAGGATCCACTGGCATCTTCATAATGGTCAATTCCAAAGGCGGTACTGGCATTTCCTTGTGGATCAAGGTCAATCACTAGAACGTTCAAGCCCGCAAGAGCCATAGATGCGGCCAGATTTACCGCAGACGTGGTTTTGCCTACGCCACCTTTTTGGTTGGCAATAGTGATGATTCGGGTTTGTTTTGGCTTGGCGAAAGTACCTTTAAGTCCACGTCGAACGTAGACTGCCGCAGCCGCAGCCGCAGCTAAAGGTGTGTCTTCTTCATCGGCGTACGCCATTTTGCCAACCTAATTTCTTAACCCCAGTATTACTAACTTGAGTCTTAAGCGTAGGGCAAA
>JBEION010000154.1:0-3170 GCA_040377565.1 Candidatus Nanopelagicales bacterium
CAAAACGTTGAAGTACTTAATGAAGTTGGTGCCAAGCGAATTGTTGTTACTTGCCCACATTGCTTAAACACAATTGGTCGCGAATACCCACAACTTGGTGGTGACTACGAAGTCGTGCACCACACCGTTTTGTTGAATCAATTAGTTAGCGAAAATCGCCTAACCATGTTGACTCCAGAAGATGAGACTGTTACTTACCATGATCCGTGCTACCTAGGTCGTCACAACAAGATCTACATGCCACCGCGCGAATTGATTACCAACATGCCTGGCATCAACTTGGTTGAAATGGATCGCAACAAAGAGAAATCATTCTGTTGTGGTGCTGGTGGTGGCCGGATGTGGATGGAAGAAACAATCGGCACTCGCGTAAACATGAATCGTGGTGACGAAGCACTTTCAACTGGCGCAACAAAAATCGCAGTTGCTTGTCCGTTCTGTTCTGTAATGCTCAACGATGCAGTTACAGTTCGCGGTCAAGAAGCTGGCGGCGATGCTGCTGCTGAAGTTGTTGACGTTGCTACTTTGCTTTTGGATCGAGTAAAGCAAAAGTAATTAGGAAATTATCGTCCTATGAAAGTTTGCATGAGATCGGCTAGGTGTTGGTCCACGCTGACCTTGGTATCTCGAACCGTAAACACTTGAACCATACGGATGCTCAGCATCTGAAGTCATTTGGAAGAAGCAAACTTGGCCGATCTTCATTCCTGGGTAAAGCAAAATTGGCAGGGTTGCGACGTTTGCCAGTTCTAAGGTCACGTGACCGGAAAACCCAGGATCAATAAATCCAGCTGTTGAGTGCGTTAAAAGTCCAAGACGTCCCAAACTTGATTTACCTTCAAGGCGAGCTGCGATGTTCGTAGGCAGAGTCACAACTTCATAAGTGCTACCGAGAACGAACTCTCCTGGGTGCAATACGAATGGCTCATCACCATTTGCTTCGACTTCGCGAGTTAAATCTGTTTGCTCAGTTGACGGATCGATGTGTGGGTAACGATGATTTTCAAACACTCGGAAGAATTTGTCCAAGCGAACATCGATACTCGATGGCTGAACCATTGCTGGTTCATACGGGTCAATTCCAACCCGACCCGACTCGATTTCGGCCTTTATGTCTTTGTCAGATAGCAACACGTGATTAAGATTACTCAACGCTTAGCTTGGCTGTGCCAACAGGTCTAAATATCCAAAAAACTCAATGAGGCTATGGCTTAATTGCGGCGTGAAATATCCTTTAGGCCCGATCGTGGGTTCGATTACTGCCACTGGCTCGCGTAATCTAAAGGTATGGCTACTTTATTGAAAACTCAGCGAATTATCGGTGCAATCCTTTTGGCAGGCCTCGGCCTATTTGCCCCAATCACCTCTGCATCCGCCCACACCGAATTATTAAGTACTTCACCGGCTGCAGATTCTGATGTGAATGCTTCGCAGGAAACTATTTCGCTAACTTTCGCTGAGCCACCACTGGTTGATGGAGCTGCGATTGTGGTCATGAATTCAAGTGGCGACATCCTGGACTCCCCAGCACCTGCACTAGATGGTGCCAGCCTTTACATTCCTTGGCCAGCTGATTTAACTCCGGGCAAAGTAACGGTTCAGTGGCGTGCAACTGCTGATGATGGTCACGTTTTGAGTGACGAATTTGTTTTCAATTACACCGCAGCTGCTGAAGGTGGCATGGCTCCAAGTCCAGCCGCAAGCACATTGCCTTCAGCCGAACCAATGATGACCGCACTGGCAACACCAGAAGCAATTGCGATGCCGCTTGCAATTGATGATGCTCCAGCTGAAGCAGGCAACAACAACTTGGTTATGGGTATCGCGATCGTTTCCTTGGTTGGACTAGTTGTAGCTGGGTTATACCTGCGACGCAGTAAGTAAGACTTTATGAAAGGTTTTATTGCACGTCTAGGAATTTTCCTGCTTGCAATAATTTCGTTTTCAACCGTCCTTGTTTATGGTGGTGCAGCGTGGGCACCACTGCCAGAAGGAATCCCTGATTCTGGTCAGGCAACAAGTTGGACTTTACAGTTAGCGATTTTGGCTCATGTAATTCTTGGACTTCGGGTTTTTGGATTGCTTGTCACTTGGACATTCATCGCACCATCAACCGGTGACACAATTTCCAGAGACGGTCGCACTGCTGTCTTGCATGCCAGTGCAATTGCAACACTTTGGTCTTTGTCAGCTGTTATTGCCGGCCTGACCACAATGGCAAATGTTTTAGGTGTGCCATTTCGAGAGGTATTTAGGCAAGGATTCATTGCAACTTACCTAATGTATTTGCCGCCTTCGCGAAGCTACATAATCACTGCCCTGATTGCATTAGCAATTGCGATCGCCGGGGTGTTTCTAGTTTCACTTAATTCCATTGCACTTTTGGCTGCACTGGCTGGCGCTGGAATTGCTGCACCATTGCTGAACAGTCATGCAGCTTCATTGGGTAGCCACTCCCTTGCGCTAACTTCTTCGGTTGCACATGGTCTTGCTATGAGTGCCTGGGTAGGTTGCTTATGGGCAGTTTCTGCATTCGTTAAAGCTAAAGATTTAAAAGTCGTTGCTCGATTCTCTGCCTTAGCTGCGACCAGCGTTGCCGTTCTGGCTATTTCAGGAATTGCCGCAGCTTACGCACGGCTTGATTCAATCAGTGATTTATGGCTGAGTCGTTATGGGCAAATCGTAATTCTGAAAACTGTGTTCTTCGCAATACTTATGTTTCTGGCAATTCAAATTAGAGCCAGGCTTACATCAACTGGAAGTTTGACGAAGTTTTTGTCAGCTGAAGCAGCAATCATGGCTACTGCAATTGGAGTTGGAGTTGCACTTCACTCCACGCCAATGAGTCGAATTTCAGCGCCGTTGAATTCCGCAGGTGAGGAAATTCTGGGATTTGCTTATCCACCTGCGCCAACGCTTTCGACAATTGTTTTTGGTTGGAATCCCGAATGGACCATGCTGACTATAAGTCTCCTAGCTGCAGCGTTTTATTCACTGGGAGTTATCCGAGTTAAGCAAAATCAAATTAAATGGAGCACATTACGCACCATTTCTTTCATGATTGGTATCGGCTTAGTCATTTGGACCACGAATGCCGGCATCAGCATGTATTCAAAAGTTTCGTTTGAGTACCACATGATTCAACACATGACACTGTCAATGATTGCCCC
>JBEION010000215.1:0-2423 GCA_040377565.1 Candidatus Nanopelagicales bacterium
CAAATTGGTGCGATCTCAATGATCTTGGATGCAATTGGTTTACCCCGAATTGGTCAGATCGGACATGAAGCTGATGACGTTCTGGGTGCCTTGGTAAGTAAGTCCAGCGCACCATGCGACGTAGTAACCGGAGACCGAGATCTATTCCAGTTAGTCAGCGACGAAACTGATGTACGGATTATCTCGATTACTAAGGGCGTGAAGAAACTTGAGATCGTTAACGACGCGTATTTAGTAGAGCGTTATGGAATCAACGGAGCTCAATATGCGGATTTTTCAATGTTGCGAGGAGATCCATCCGATGGTTTGCCAGGTGTTAAAGGAATTGGCGAGAAGACCGCAGCGAAGTTAATAATCGAGCATCGGGATGTGGCTGGCTTGATTTCGGCTGCTAAGAGTCCAGAATTTACGTTGGCACCAGCAGTGCGAACTAATCTTCTGGCTAGCCAGGATTATATGAAAGCCGCTAGCAAAGTGGTTCGAGTAAAAACCACTGCGAAGCTTCCAAAGAAACTAGATCGACCAATCAAAGTCAAAGATTCGAAGAGTCTGCAGGAACTTACTGATGCCTGGGGGATAGAACGCCAGATCAAGAGATTCTTGAAGACTTTGAATATTGATTGGGTAGCCTAGCCTTATGTCGAAAATGCATCAGGAACGGATTGCCCGAGTTGCTCAGCAATTAGCGCAAACTGAACACGACATCATCTTTGTTACGCCAGGAGCTGATCTTCGCTATCTAACTGGTTATGACGCGCTACCGCTTGAGCGACTAACTTGTCTGGCAGTTCGCACAACTGGCGAAGCGTGGATGATTGTGCCGACTCTTGAAAAGCCATCTGCATTGGCTCACAAGGTTCCTGACATGGGCATCGAGCTATTGGATTGGCAAGAGACGCAAAATCCTTATTCGCTGTTGTTGTCGGCTGTTGGTCAGCCACAACGACCATTGGTGAATAACTTGATGTGGGTTGAAAAAGCGTTTGGAATTCAAGGTGCATCCGGGACCAACGTTGAGCTTGCCGGAAAACTACTTTCTGACATTCGGGAAGTAAAGACTCCAGATGAAGTTGCTTACCTTCATGAAGCAGGTGCTGCCATTGATCAAGTGCACATGAACATGCACAAGTGGTTGCGGCCTGGACGTACTGAGCGTGAAGTTGGTAAGGACATTGCGGAAGCAATTCTTGCATCTGGTCACGTCACCGTTGATTTTGTGATCGTAGCAAGTGGACCAAATGGCGCCAGTCCGCATCACGAACTATCGGATCGTGTCATCCAGACCGGTGAACCAGTCGTAGTAGACATTGGTGGAACTATGGCAAGTGGCTACTGCAGTGATTGCACTCGCATGTATGTCTGTGGCGAACCTCCTGCAGAGTACTTAGATCACTATGCCGTTTTGATGGCAGCCCAAGAAGCTGCTCGGTTACATGCCCGACCAGGTGTTAGTTGTGAGTCAGTAGATGCTGCTGCCCGAAGCGTGCTTGAGTCAGCAGGGTTAGGTGAGCAATTCATACATCGCACTGGACATGGCATCGGCATGGAGACGCATGAAGAGCCATACATAGTTGTGGGTAACAAGTCCTTGTTGGTTCCAGGTCATGCTTTCTCAATTGAACCTGGGTTCTACTTTGCAGGTAAGTACGGCGCTCGTATCGAAGACATTGTTACTTGCACTGAAGATGGCATCAAGAGCGCTAACAACACAACGCGCGAGCTTGTAGTCCTTTAAGTTTCTATGCGATTCCTAGCCTCCATTGTCGCCGGCGCAATTGTTGCTTGGTCGTTTTATCCAAACCATTGGTGGGCGAGCGTCGTTGGCATGGCAATCCTGTTGCTTACCTTGGATTCAAAGTCACGTAAAACTCGGCTGAAACTCACCGCAGCGTTTGCTTTAACATTCTTTGCATTTCATGTGCAGTGGGTAAGCGTTCTCGGCAATGATGCATGGTTTGGATTAGTCATTCTTTGCACGCTGCCTTGGCTGCTATTTGCGCTACTTCCAATTGACTCGAAATCCAAGTGGTTCTATTTTCAGCCCGCTGCCTTAGTAATCGTTTTGGAAGCAATCCGAGCCAGCTGGCCTTGGGGCGGCTTTCCGTGGGGCTTGCTGGCTTATAGCCAAGTAGATGGACCTCTAGTCGCTCTTTCAACGATTGGCGGTCAGGCACTCGTCAGTGGGGTAGTGGTCGTATGTGCTGCCATAGCGGTGAAGATTATTAAGTTCCGCTCGATCAGTGCGTTAATGCTCTTGCTATTCATTTCAATCTGCTCAGCTAGCGTGAGTAGCTTCACTTCCAATGACTCAGTTCAGTTAGCAGCGATTCAAGGTAATGTTCCGCGCGTTGGCAATGAACTAAGCGCCCAACGTGCAGCGGTACTTAACAATCACCTAAGAACCACTGAGCAATTATTGGCTG
>JBEION010000068.1:0-5171 GCA_040377565.1 Candidatus Nanopelagicales bacterium
AAGCATCAGGTGCTGCGATTCAGGGTTTGATTGATGCTGGAAAAGTTCGCGTTGAATATCGTCCAACAATTTTCTTGGATAAGAATCTACTTTCCTCCAACACTGCTGCTGGAAATCCAAATTCTTCCCAGCGTGCAACCATGGCATTTGGCTGCGCAGTTGACGCGGGAGCTGCAGAGAAATTCCACCTTGGAATCTTTGCGGCTCAGCCAGCAGAAGAAGGTTCCGGATTCTCAAACGATACTTTGATTTCAGTAGCTGAAGCCTCTGGCATAACTGGTGCCGAACTCGATACTTTCACTGAGTGCTTAACTTCCGAAAAGTATGCCGGTTGGGTTGCAAACTCATACGATGCCTTTGATTCCGAAGGCGTGTCATCCACACCTACTGGACTTCTTGATGGCACGGAATTGAGTGGCGATGTGTTGTTTGATCCCGCTCAGCTCACTGCAGCCATCGAAGCTGCTACCAAGAGTTAAGTGATTTAACTTAACAATGCCTTTCATTCCAGCTTTTATTCCAAGTCCTTCGCAAAGCGTTTGGCAACTTGGACCAGTGCCGCTTCGGGCCTACGCATTCTTTATCTTGCTAGGAATCTTCGTTGCGGTTTGGCTAGGAAATAAGCGCTGGATTGCTCGCGGTGGACTCGATGGACAAGTTGCGGACATTGCAATGTGGGCAGTGCCATTTGGAATCATTGGTGGCCGGATTTATCACGTGGCGACTGACTGGGAACTTTACTTCAGCGAAGGTGGCAAGGGCTTCTTAGGAGCTTTTCGAATTTGGGAAGGTGGCCTAGGAATCTGGGGAGCTTTAGCTCTTGGCGGAGTAGGTGCCTGGATTGGCGCTAAACGACTCGGAGTTCCGTTTGCACCTTTTGCAGACTCAATTGCTCCAGGCATTGCATTTGCGCAAGCCATTGGAAGATTAGGCAACTGGTTCAATCAAGAACTTTTTGGTCGCCCAACTACGTTGCCTTGGGGTTTAGAAATCGCCACGGAAAACCGACCTACTGAATTCACGCAATTTGAAACCTTCCACCCAACGTTTCTGTATGAAGCACTTGCCTGCGTAGCAATCGGGTTCTTTATTATGTGGGCAGACAAGCGTTATGTCATGGGACATGGTCGAGTATTCGCGCTCTATGCTGCGCTTTACTGCGCTGCTCGTGGCTTGATCGAAACTATGCGAATAGATGATGCCCGCCACATACTTGGACTTCGCTTCAATGTTTGGACCGCATTAATTATTGGCGCTTTAGCACTGCTTTACTTAGTGCGATCAAGTGAAAAGAATCCAGGCCGCGAACTTATGTCTGGCGGAAAACTTGTGATCCAAGGCCAGGAACCAACGGTTGCAGCAGCTGTTGCAGTTTCACCGGGCGAAAAGGTTTCCGAAAATTCAGAGTCGCTAACCAATAGTTCATCTTCAGTTCAGGCCAGCGAATCCAAACCGCGCGGACGTCGAGCCAAACCAAAGCAATAGCTTCTTGCTAGCGGTAAACTAGAAGTAATCTCTGGTTAGGAAAAATTGTGCGCCGCGCGAAAATTGTTTGCACGTTAGGTCCGGCTACTGCTTCCCCTGAAATCATCAAAAATCTCGTCGACGCTGGCATGAATGTTGCGCGACTTAATCTTTCACACGGTGAGCAAGCAGATCATGCCCGCTCATATGAGATGGTTCGTAATGCTTCAAACGCATCGGGCAAAGGTGTTGGAATCCTTGCAGATTTACAAGGACCAAAAATCAGGTTGGGTCGATTTGCATCAGGCCCAGTAGAACTTCATCTGGGCGATTCATTCACGATCACAACTCGCGATGTTGCGGGCGATGCAACTATCTGTGGCACTACTTATTCAGGTTTGCCTGGTGATTGCAAGATTGGCGATCGCATTCTGATTGATGACGGCAAAGTCGGTTTAGAAGTTCTGGAAGTTACCTCTGACTCTGTGCAAACGCGCGTTACTGAAGCTGGAACTGTAAGCGACAACAAGGGAATCAACTTGCCTGGTGTTGCAGTTAGCGTTCCAGCGCTTTCCGAAAAAGATATTTCGGATTTGCGCTGGGCTCTCAAGCAGGGCGTTGACATGATCGCACTTTCTTTTGTCAGAAGTGCTGCTGATATTGCCGATGTTCATAAGATCATGGATCAAGAAGGTCGCCGGATTCCGGTTATCGCCAAAATTGAAAAGCCACAGGCCGTCGATAACTTAAAGGAAATCATCGATGCATTCGATGGAATTATGGTGGCACGTGGCGATCTAGGCGTAGAGCTTCCGCTGGAACAAGTGCCGATGGTACAAAAGCGCGCAATCGAATTAGCCCGCGCTGCAACCAAGCCAGTAATTGTGGCAACTCAAATGCTTGAATCGATGATTAGTTCGAATCGACCAACTCGCGCTGAAGCAAGTGACGTGGCAAATGCTGTCCTCGATGGCGCCGACGCATTAATGCTTTCCGGCGAAACCAGTGTTGGAATTGATCCAATTCACGTAGTGCAAACCATGAGTCGAATCATTACTCACATCGAAACTGAAGCTCTGGAGTCTTTACCGAAACTTGCCGATGATGCCCAAGGTGAAACTGCCAAGGCAATGTGTCTAGCTGCTGTTGATGTGGCAAGTCACGTAGATGCGGTTAGCGTGGTTGCTTTTACGGAAACCGGCAGCTCGGCCCGGTTGGTGGCCAGGCACCGCAGCCGCACGCGCTTATTGGCATTTACGCCAAATGAGGATGTGCGCAACCGACTTTCCTTAGTTTGGGGTACTGAGACATTTTTAGCGCCGAGCGTTTCGCACACTGACGAAATGGTGGCCCAACTGGACAAGGTCCTATTGGATCTGGGAATTTTCAAGATGCATGACCCGATTGTGGTTATCGCAGGCGTCCCGCCTGGTGTTCCTGGCTCAACTAACGGCATGCGGGTTCATAGGTTGGGGCATGGTGCAAATAACGCTTAAGCGTTATTTGCACCCAATAAGAGTGGCGCAATCCAAATAACGCCTAGGCATTTTGCCCTAATGTTTCGGTTTTCGGTCTTGCCTGCTACAGTAATGAAAGCTTGAAAGCACGCCATCCTTTAACACCTGTCCCGTGAGGCAGGAAAGGAGGTAAGAAGATGACGCACGACTTTGAGCCACAAGGACACGTAGTCCTAGATTCCAGCGATATATCTCGCGCCCTCACCCGTTTAGCTCATGAAATTATTGAGCGCACTCAGGGTGCCAGCAATTTAACTTTGATGGGAATCCCAACCCGAGGTGCATCACTTGCAACGCGCCTTGGTGACAAGATTACCGCAATCCAAGGCAGTCCGGTTTCCGTCGGAGCCATCGACATCACGATGTACCGTGATGATCTTCGCTCCCGACCAGCTCGCGCCTTACTTCCAACCACGATCCCACCTGAAGGTATCGAAGATCGCTTAGTGATCTTGGTAGACGATGTTCTCTTCTCAGGTCGAACTATCAGAGCAGCACTAGATGCGCTTTCTGAGCACGGCCGCCCGCAGCTAGTCCAACTAGCGGTATTAGTCGATCGCGGTCATCGCGAGTTACCAATTCGCGCAGATTATGTTGGCAAGAATCTTCCAACTTCCAGATCCGAAAAGATCCAAGTCAACTTGGTCGAGCACGATGGTATCGACGAAGTACGAATCGAGCGTGAATCATGAAGCACTTATTAAGCGCTGCAGACTTAAGTTACGAAGACGCAATCCTAGTTTTGGATACCGCTAAGCAACTCGCTGCGGCAACTGAGCAAGGTGTTGGCAAGCTTCCACCATTGCGCGGTCGTACAGTTGTAAATCTCTTCTATGAAGACTCAACGCGCACTCGAATTTCATTCGAAGCCGCCGCCAAGCGACTTAGTGCCGACGTAATCAACTTCTCGGCTAAAGGTTCAAGCGTTTCCAAAGGCGAAAGCCTGAAAGACACCGCATTGACGTTAGAGGCAATGGGTGCTGATGCCGTTGTGATTCGCCACAACAGCAGTGGTGCACCTCATCGCTTGGCAAACGCAGGCTGGATTTCCGGTGGAGTTGTAAATGCTGGAGATGGCACGCACGAACATCCGACTCAAGCGCTGCTAGATGCCTTCACACTTCGCAACCACCTTCGCAATGGTGAAGGTGACTTAAAGGGTGTCAACGTCACAATTGTGGGCGACGTGCTTCATAGTCGGGTGGCTCGATCAAACGTCTTGCTACTCAATACCCTCGGTGCCAAAGTGCGCTTAGTGGCTCCGCCAACTTTGCTTCCTTACGGTGTTGAGGATTGGGATTGCGAAGTCTCATACGACCTCGATGCATCCCTTGAAGGTTCCGACGCAGTGATGATGCTTCGCGTGCAACGCGAGCGCATGAATGCGGCTTACTTCCCAAATGCTCACGAATACAGCAATCGCTATGGCTTGAACGTGACACGAATGAATCGACTTTCTGAGTCTGCAGTCGTTATGCACCCTGGTCCGATGAACCGAGGTATGGAAATTTCCGCAGACGTAGCGGATTCCCAGCGCTCGGTGATTGTTGAGCAAGTTGCCAACGGCGTAAGCGTGCGCATGGCTGTCCTGTACTTAATTCTCGGTGGATCGGAGTCAATGTAGTGGCAAGCAGTGCTATGACAAGTTATGTAATCAAGGACGTCGCAATTTTGGATGGTAAGCCAACTGACATTGTTGTCAAAGATGGTGTGATCGCTGAAATTGGTAAAGGTCTAAGCGCTGACCAAACCGTAGATGGTTCAGGCTGCATTGCCTTGCCAGGACTAGTAGATCTGCACACGCACTTACGTGAACCAGGTCGCGAAGATGCCGAAACTGTTTTATCTGGAAGTCGCGCTGCGGCAATGGGTGGTTTCACTGCTGTGCACGCAATGGCAAATACCAATCCGGTTGCTGATACCGCAGGTGTTGTTGAGCAAGTTTGGCGACTTGGGCAAGAAGCTGGATTAGTTGATGTTCGTCCAGTTGGCGCAGTAACTATGGGACTTGAAGGTACGGCTCTGGCTGAACTTGGTGCGATGGCTGATAGCGCTGCAGCAGTGCGAGTTTTCAGCGATGACGGTAAGTGTGTACATGACGCTGCATTGATGCGTCGAGCGCTCGAGTATGTAAAAGCTTTCGATGGCGTAGTTGCGCAACACGCACAAGAACCAAGATTGACTGAAGGC
>JBEION010000117.1:0-3897 GCA_040377565.1 Candidatus Nanopelagicales bacterium
ATCGACGTTGCGGACTTGTTGACCAAGATGAAGATTCCAACCGACGGTCGACTAAATCAAGTGCAATTAGCACTTTGGGCTGGCGCAACCGTTGAACAAGTTTTTGATGCCACAAAGATCGATCCTTGGTTCTTAGATCAAATCGTTTTACTTTGCGAAGTTGCCCGAGAACTTAAGGCTGCATCAGGGCTAGATCGCCACACCATTGTTGCGGCGAAGCGTCACGGATTCTCGGATGCCCAAATCGGTTTGATCCGCGGAATTTCTGAAGCAGAAGTGCGCGGCATCCGGCACACCTTAGATGTTCGTCCGGTTTACAAAACAGTTGATACTTGCGCAGCTGAATTTGCGGCCCTTACTCCGTATCACTATTCGTCTTATGACCAAGAAACCGAAGTTGCGCCTCGTGCCAATCCGGCGGTGATCATTCTTGGTTCTGGTCCAAACCGAATTGGCCAGGGAATTGAATTCGATTATTCCTGTGTGCACGCCTCGCTGACTCTGCGCGAAAAAGGTTTAGACACCATCATGATCAACTGCAATCCTGAGACGGTCTCTACTGATTACGACACATCAAGTCGTCTCTACTTTGAGCCGCTAACTCTGGAAGACGTGCTAGAAGTTATCCATGCCGAAACTTTGGCCGGACCAGTACTTGGCGTAATTACCCAACTTGGTGGCCAAACTCCACTTGGTTTAGCCCAAGGTCTTAAAGATGCTGGTGTCACTTTGCTTGGTACTGCGCCCGAAGCGATTCACTTAGCTGAAGAACGCGGCGCTTTCGGCGAAGTTCTAGAAAAAGCAGGATTGCCATCACCAGAACATGGCATGGCAACTTCGTTTGAAGACGCACGGGAAATTGCGAATCGAATTGGCTACCCAGTTCTAGTTCGCCCATCATTTGTGCTCGGCGGCCGTGGCATGGAAATTGTCTACGACGAAACCATGTTGCATGACTACTTAACTCGCGCAGCCCAAGTTAATCCGGAACATCCAGTACTGGTTGACCGTTTCTTAGATGATGCGATTGAAATCGATGTCGATGCGCTCTACGACGGAACTGAGCTTTATCTCGGCGGCGTAATGGAGCATATTGAAGAAGCCGGAATCCACTCGGGTGACTCCGCTTGCTCACTACCGCCTTACACATTGGGCCCGGCTGAAATTGAACGGATTCGAACTTCAACTCTTGGTATTGCAAAGGGTGTTGGGGTGCGCGGTTTGCTGAACGTGCAATACGCACTTACCAATGGAATTTTGTATGTCTTAGAAGCCAACCCACGCGCTTCGCGGACTGTTCCATTCGTTTCAAAAGCTACTGGCATCTCGCTTGCAAAAGCTGCAGCGCGAATTGCAGTAGGGGATTCCATCGCAACTCTTCGCAGGGAAGGCTTCTTGCGGCCTGTTGGCGATGGCGGTGACGCTCCAGTAGGTAGCGCAGTAAGCATAAAGGAAGCCGTGCTGCCATTTGCTCGCTTCATGGGCGTGGATACCGTGCTGGGTCCTGAAATGAAATCAACCGGTGAAGTCATGGGAATTGACGTTGACTTCGGAACTGCTTTCGCCAAGTCACAACTTGCGGCATACCGTGATGGTTTGCCACAAAGCGGATCAGTTTTTGTCTCGGTAGCAGATCGTGACAAGGAACAAGCCGTGGCTCCGGTTCGAAAGCTAGTTGAAATGGGCTTCACAATTATGGCCACTGAAGGAACTGCAGCCTTTTTGAAGCAAAATGGCATTGAGAGCAAGTTAGTTGCTAAGCAACACATCGGATCAAGTGAAGGTTTGAAAACTACCGTGGAAGCAATCATGGATGGCGACATCGATTTAGTTGTGAACACTCCATACGGAACTGGCGCCCGTCGCGACGGTTACGAAATCCGCATGGCAACAGTTCTGGCCAACACTGCATCAATTACAACCGTGCAAGGTTTAGCTGCTGCCGTTGAAGGTATTGCCTCATTGCAAGCAGGCCCTATGAAGGTTAAATCCATTCAAGAACATGTGGCTGAGTTAAATGCATTGTTAGCGAAGCAATCATGAGCGCCAAACAAATGCAATGCACGATTCGATCAATCTCTCCAGTAGGAAACTACTTGCATTTGATTTTGGATGCCCCAGAAGTTGATGAAGTTGCACCTGGGCATTTTGCTGCAGTTGCTGTTGGGGGAATCGGTGGGGGAATGTTGCTTCGTCGAGCATTCTCGATTCACAAGTCAACACCTGGTCAAACTCTGGAAATCATTTTTGCGGCCCATGGTCAAGGCACGCAGTGGCTAGCAACTCAAAGTGCTGGCGACGTCATTGACGTAATCGCTCCACTAGGTAAGCCATTTGTCTTGCCGCGCCAACCGATCTCTTGCGTAATTGTTGCTGGTGGTTACGGCGCAGCCCCAATGGAATTACTGGCACGAGAACTTCGTGGACGTGGTTGCCGAGTTGACGTTGTGCTGGGCGCCGCTACTCAGGAAAAACTCTTTGGCGTTCTAGACCTAAAGGGCGTCGCGGATTCAGTAATCGTTACAACTGATGACGGAACTTCAGGAGTTCGCGGCCGAGTAACTGACGTATTGGCTGATGTGATCAACAAGAACAAATCGCAAGCGGTCTATGCCTGCGGTCCTATGCCGATGTTGCAAGCAGTTGCGAAGGTATCTCAAGACAACGGGGCATTTAGTCAGTGTGCTGTCGAAGAATCGATGGCCTGTGGCATTGGCGTGTGCATGACATGCGTACTTCCAGTTATTGGCGATGATGGCGTAACTCGGATGTCGCGCTCTTGCGTAGATGGTCCAGTCTTCCGCGGCGATCGAGTTCGTTGGGATGACGTACACACTGTGCCAAGTGATGCGTTTGGCGCACCACGTCCAGGTGGTCACTAATGGCTAATTACCTACTGAAGGTAGTAATCAATGAGTACTGATTTAACTACCAGCCTTGGCTCACTTCAACTAGCTGCTCCAACATTGACTGCATCAGGTTGCGCAGCTGCCGGTAAAGAACTTGCGCAGTTTGGTGATGTCTCAACACTTGGCGCAGTAGTAACCAAGAGCATCATGATGGCTCCGCGGTCAGGTCGAGCAACTCCTCGCATGGCGGAAACCCCAAGTGGCATGCTCAACTCCATTGGTTTGCAAGGCCCAGGCATCGAATCCTTTTTGGAAAATGACTTGGCCTGGCTTCGCGCCAACAATGTCACCACCATTGTTTCGATTGCTGGTAATAATGTTGATGAATTCGGTGAACTTGCTCGAATTCTTGCCAAAGTCGAAGGTGTCGATGGCCTTGAAGTAAACATTTCATGCCCAAACGTTGAGTCACGCGGTCAAGTGTTTGCTTGCAATCCAGTCTCAGCTGCCCAAGTCATCGAAACTGTTCGTTCGGTTTGGCACTCTGATGCGCCAGTCTTGGCAAAGCTTTCACCGGATGTAACTGACATTGTTGAAATTGCTCACAGCGTTGTTGATGCTGGCGTTGATGGCGTATCAATGATCAATACTTTGCTGGGCATGGTCATAGACGTTGATCAAATGAAGCCAATGCTTGGCGGTCGCACGGGTGGACTTTCTGGTCCAGCAATTCGCCCAGTTGCAGTTCGCGCGATTTATCAAGTGCATGCAGCGCTGCCACACTTACCAATCCTTGGTATGGGTGGAATTCGAACGGGTCATGACGCACTTGAATTCATCGCAGCAGGTGCAAGCGCTGTCAGCATCGGCACTGTTGTGTTTGGTGACCCAGGTGCACCGTGGCGCATTGCAAATGAATTAGGTCAAGAACTACAGTCTCGTGGCTACAACTCGCTAAGCGAAGTTGTTGGCTTGGCTCACCACAACTAGAAGGATCAAAGATGTCTAAAGCTCCGATCGCAGTTGCCCTGGATGCCCCTGATCTTGC
>JBEION010000253.1:0-2080 GCA_040377565.1 Candidatus Nanopelagicales bacterium
CGATGCCATCGCGATTGAACGAGTTTTTAGTCAGCACAATGTTCGTACTGCGATGGGCACAGCCCAGGCCAGCGCTGTGGCGATGTTGATTGCAGCGCGAAATCAACTTGACGTTGCGATGTACACACCAACTGAAGTTAAAGCCGCTGTTACCGGATATGGCCGAGCAGATAAAGCCCAGATCACATCCATGGTTACGAGATTGCTAAATCTTGCCGAGCCACCTAAGCCAGCTGACGCTGCAGACGCTCTCGCATTAGCGCTGTGCCATGCCTGGAAAGGTCATGGCAAGAGTCGAATTGCAGAACACTTAGCTAAACAAGCAACGGTAGGTGTCGGATGATTTCCTCATTACGCGGCCCAGTACTAGAGATCAGATTAGATTCACTTGTAATTGGCGTTGGTGGTATTGGCATGACAGTTATGTGTTCACCAGACACAATCTCGCAGGCTCGGACAGATCAAGAAATAACACTTTTCACTTCGCTAATTGTTAGAGAAGATTCGCTAACTCTGTTTGGTTTTGCAAATTCAGAGAATCGCGAAATGTTTGAAGTAGTGCAAGGCGTATCTGGATTTGGCCCAAAGCTTGCGTTTACGATTCTCTCATCACTTCCAGCTGACGAACTTAGAACTGCAATTGGCAACGAAGACGTGGCCCGCCTAAAACAAACACCAGGTGTTGGCGCAAAAGGTGCGCAACGTCTTGTTTTGGAACTTAAGGATCGAATTGGAACACCAAGTTCTGGAGCCAAGCGCAGCTCAAGTAAGGAAGCGCAATGGCAAATCCAAGTTGAACAAGGATTACTTGGACTTGGTTGGTCACCGCGAGACGCGCAACGAGCAATCTCCGCGGTAATCGAAGAAGGCGTTACTGATTCGCAAGCAACACCTGAGTTACTTCGCAGGGCATTACAGATTTTGGCCGGCGCATGAGTGATCGCATGGTGAACCCAGAACTTTCCACAGAGGAACGTGTTGCTGATGCTGCGTTGCGCCCGACTTCACTTTCAGAGTTTGTTGGTCAAACTCGAGTTAAAGATCAACTGCAATTAGTTTTGAGCGCTGCAAAACAACGTAATGCCAGCGCAGATCACATCTTGTTATCAGGTCCACCAGGACTGGGTAAAACTACTCTGGCGATGATCGTTGCTGCCGAAGTTGGTGCGCCACTTCGAATTACTAGTGGACCAACAATTCAGCATGCAGGCGACCTAGCAAGCATTCTCTCTAGTTTGGTTCCAGGCGAAGTGCTATTCCTAGACGAGATTCATCGAATGTCGCGAGCTGCCGAAGAAATGATGTATTTGGCGATGGAGGATTTTCGAGTCGACGTAATGGTCGGTAAAGGTCCGGGGGCGACTTCGATTCCACTTGAGTTACCGCCATTTACTTTGGTTGGAGCAACCACGCGTGCAGGTATGTTGCCAGCGCCACTTCGAGATCGCTTTGGGTTTACCGCACACCTGGATTACTACGAACCAATTGAACTTGAATCGATTGTCATGCGGTCTGCAAAACAACTTGGAATAGCAATTGACGCAGACTCAGCCAGAGAACTAAGTCGCAGATCTCGAGGCACACCGCGAATTGCTAATCGTCTGCTGCGCAGATCTCGCGATTACGCCCAAGTTCATCACGATGGCGACTTGAACCTGGCGCGCACTCAAGCTGCGCTTGAGCTTTATGAAGTCGATGATCTGGGACTCGATCGGCTAGACCGCGCGGTGCTTATTGCTTTAATCGACAAATTCGGTGGCGGTCCTGTTGGACTTTCCACATTGGCGCTTGCGGTAGGCGAGGAGCCTGAGACTGTAGACACGGTTTGTGAGCCATTCCTAGTTCGGGAGGGCTTCATAACCCGTACTCCTCGGGGACGTGTTGCCACACCTGCAGCTTGGACAGCCTTAGGTCGGAAACTACCCAAATTGCCCAATCAACTTCCACTTGAGGACTAAGCGGGCGGTCGCTGAGCCCGCTGTTTTGCACGCTAAACTTGTCCAACAGCGAGTTTTATCCTCACTAATTTGATTTAGTTTCCAATCCGAAAAGGCTTAACAAGTGGCTCAGCATTACCGTC
>JBEION010000085.1:0-4568 GCA_040377565.1 Candidatus Nanopelagicales bacterium
TACGTCGCATGGTGCGCTGGACTTACTTACCAAGGCACCCAGAACGTCATCAGCTTCATGTCCGATCTGACCAATTCGGGGTAAACCAATTGCATCCAAGATCATTGAGATCGCACCAATTTGCGGCGACAAGGCATCAGGAATAACTTCGAACGCCGCGTCGGGTTGATCAGAAACTTCTTCGTCAACGCGATGCAACTTGTAACTCGGAATTAGATCCACTCGCCATTGCGGACGCCAATCATCATCCCAGGCAAAAACTACTTGATCAGGCGGAAACTGCTTTGCGATTGCGCTAACCATGTCCAGAAAGCCGCGTACTGCTCCGGAAGGCGTGCCATCTGGCGCGGTAATGCTCTCTGGGACTGCAAAGAACGCACGGTAGTAAAGAGTCGCTGTATCAAAAAATAGATTGCGCGTTGCGAATGCGGGTTCGCTCACCTTAGTTACCATGCCACAATTCCTCGGTTGATCAAATCACTTGAAGCCCGGGCCGCACTTGCTACTTGTGGATCTTCACTGGCAAGTGATATCTGACCCAATAGATCAATGACTTGTTTACTCCAACGAACAAAATCACCAGCTTGTAGATCTGAAGTTTTCAATACGCGAGCAATAGATTGACCTCTGGCCCACTTAAGCGTTAACCAAACAAAGCCCGGATCCATATCTCGAAGGCTGTCCATACGGTGCTGGGTTTCAATTTCTTTAAGTTCGCCCCACTTGTAAACCATTTCAGTAAGAGCAATACCTAAGCTGCCGTCTGGAATGTTTTGGGTGTCGCGATCATCATCTCTGCGTGATTCATAGACGAGAGTGCTGACGGCACTTGCCATCTGTTCCGCTGTCAGATCCTTCCAAACCCCACTACGTAGACATTCCGCAGCAAGCAAATCAAGTTCACAATAGATCCGGCCCAAGATAGCGCCAGCTTCCGTTACCACATGACTGGTTTCCTGCTTCTCGAGATACTTAAGCTCAGTCAAAACATCACAGATTCGATCGAACTCTTTTGCTATGGAACTAGTTCGGGTAGCTACCCGAGATTCGAGTTTTTCAATTTCCCGCTGAGTTGAGTAGATCCGTTCATGCCATCTGACGTGTTCTTCGCGATCGTTACAACCATGGCAAGCGTGAGCGCGAATTGCTTTTCTTAGACGTGACACTTCAACATCAGATTGTGTTTCGGCCTGAGCCTGACGCTGCACCTTTGGCGCACCTCGAGAAATGTCAGCAATTTGATCAGCTAACCAGTTTCGAGTCTTGGGCGAACGCGAATCGAAGGTCGCAGGAATTCGAATCCGACCTATTACTCGACCTTGATCACCGACGTCGGTGTAGCCAATTCGTTTCACGACGCGGGACTGTGACATGACTCGTGGCCTAGGGTCATCTGAATCTCTGGCCTCATCCAAGACTACATAAGGCGTACTGGAACGACGATCAGAGTCGACAACAATTACATCTCCGCGTTCTACTTCATTTAAGAAGTTAGTGGCGGTATTGCGACGTTCCCGAACTCCGTCACGCTTAGTGTCCTTTTCCAGGGCTGAAAGTTGGCGGCGCAACTTCATGTAGCTGGGAAAATCTCCTAGATGACATTCCATTGACTCTTGGTAACCATCAATGGCGGATTCATTCCTGCGCATCTGCGTGGCCAGGCCAACTACGGACTTATCTGCCTGAAATTGTGCGAATGAAGACTCCAGCAGCTCTCTAGCTCGCTGGGTTCCAAATTTGCCAATTAAGTTGATTGCCATGTTGTACGAAGGTTTGAAACTTGATTTAAGTGGATAAGTTCTAGTGCTAGCCAATCCAGCTAAAGCATCCGGATCCAGTTCGTTGTGCCAAACCACGATGGCGTGGCCTTCAACGTCAATTCCTCTGCGGCCAGCCCGTCCTGTCAACTGGGTGTACTCCCCTGCAGTAACTGGAGCATGGACTGAGCCATTCCACTTCGTTAACTTCTCAAGAACCACACTTCTAGCTGGCATGTTTATGCCAAGTGCCAAAGTCTCCGTAGCAAAGACAACCTTTACTAGGCCTTCTTGGAAAAGTTGTTCGACTACGACTTTGAAGGCCGGCAGCAATCCGGCATGGTGCGCTGCAATTCCTTTTTCCAATCCTTCACACCAAGAAGCAAAACCTAGAACTCGTAATTCCTCAGAACTAGCGTCTGGGAAATGCGCATCTACAACCCCACGAATCACCAGCTGTTCCTCAGGCGTAGTTACGCACAGACCGCCAGCTAGACACTGCGATACAGCATCGTCACAGGCAGCTCTTGAGAATATGAAAGTAATGCTTGGCAACAGGCCTGCACGGTCTAGTTCTTCAATTACTTCTACGCGCGAAGGCGTGTACCTGCTTCTAAATCGATTGCCTCTGCCGTAGCCATGGCGGGATTGCTGCCTGTCGTTACGAGCAATTCGCTGCAATTCAGGGCTAACTTTAGTTTTGGCTTTATCAACAAATAAGTCGTGAAGTTCATCGCCGACCATAACGTGTTGATGCAGTGGAATTGGTCGGTGTTCCTCGACGATAACTTCAGTTTTACCTCTAACAGTTCTTAACCAATCCCCAAATTCTTCAGCATTACTCACTGTGGCTGAAAGCGCCACAACCGAAACCGATTCAGACAAGTGGATAATCACTTCTTCCCAAACCGCGCCACGGGAACGATCTGCTAGGTAGTGAACTTCATCCATAACTACATGGCTTAAACCATTAAGTCCTGAAGATCCTTCGTAAAGCATGTTTCGAAGAACTTCAGTTGTCATCACAACGATTGGTGCGTCACCATTGATTGAACTATCACCCGTCAGCAAGCCAACATTCTCCGAGCCGTAGAAATCCACAAACTCGTTGAATTTTTGATTTGAGAGCGCCTTGATTGGCGTGGTGTAAAAACAGCGGGATTGTTTGGATAGCGCTGTGTAAACCGCAAACTGACCAACAACGGTTTTGCCGGCGCTTGTTGGAGCCGCGACTAGGACTCCAGAGCCAGAATCTATTGCCCGACAAGCTTGAAGCTGAAAATCATCGAGAACGAAACTAAGTGACTCTTGGAACGAGCCAAGAAGTCCTTGGGTATCTTTACTTCGGGATTTCGCCGCCGCATATCTTTGTGCTGGCGAGTCGGTCATGACTCAAGATTACGGCGTGTTCGTTGGTTGTGCCTGCCACACACGCATGGCTCCTGGGTGCAAGGTAATCACGACTGGCCCATGCCCAATCTTTTCACCATCGGCGTAAACCGGAAATTCATCTCCACCGATTTCGATTTTCTGAGCCACACTCTGAGTCACTTGCCTGTGCTTAGTGTGACCACCCCAAAAAACTTTCGGTAATACTCGCACCAAGAGCCGCCGTGTCACTTTGTCTACATAAGTAACTTCAAAGTGCTGATCAAAGGCATCTGCAGTTGGACACATCCTTAGACCTCCGCCGTATGAGGAAGTATTGCCCACAGCGATCAAAGTAAAGCGTCCTGCCTGATGCTCACCACCATTAGTTGAGACCATGAATTCACGAGAATTTAGTTTGACTAACTCAACTGCTAGGGCAACCAGGTATTTAAGAGTTCCAGCTGGACCACGGTAAGTATTGGCTCTTTCATTTACTTGAGCATCAAAGCCGCATGAGGCGATACCAGCAAACCTAATAATGGACCCGTCGATAAGTTCAATGGTTCCCATGTCCATGCTGACAGGAGCATGGTTGTTCAACGTGGAAGATGCGTGCGCTGGCTTCTTGATGCCTAAATAGCGAGCGAAGTCATTTCCAGTACCCAGTGGAATCACAGCGAGTGGAACGGTCAAATCCGGAATTGAATTGAGCGCCAGATGAAAAGTACCGTCGCCACCACAAGCTACGACTGTGAGATTGGAATCCAAGTTACGTAACTCAGAAATTTCTGCCCTAAGTGATGCAGCATTATTGCCACTCAAAACTACTGGCTCTAGATGCGATAGTTCCTCAACAACTTTTTTGAATCGCTTGGATCCAAGTAGTTTCGGTTTTACGACTAAGGCAATCATGCGGACTCACCTAACTCGCTTCGGTTTGGCGCTCTCGACGGCGATCATTAATCAAAGCGATTCCAACTGCAATGAAACTCATCGCGATCATCGGTAGGGCTACAAATGTCATTGCCAGCGGATCACCATTCGGCGTAGCAACCGCACCGAACACAAAGCTGCCCAAGATTAACCAACGCCATGATGCCTTAAGTCGCTCCCCCGAAAGAATGCCAGCAAAGTTAAGAGTGACAAGAACGAGTGGCAACAAAAAACCAATTCCAAAGAACAATGTGAGATGCAGGAAGAAGCTTAAGTAACTTTCTACACTAGTAACGTTCTCAACATCGCTGGGTGTGAACTCAAACAAGATGTCGAGCATTCGTGGCATTACGTAATAAGCAAGTACAACTCCACATGAAAAGAGCGGCACCGCAACCGCTGTGAAGGCGTAAGCCCACTTGCGTTCATTTTGTTTTAGACCTGGTGAGATAAATCTCCAGAGTTGATAAATCCAAATCGGGCTGGAAAGCACGAATGCCGCAGCTA
>JBEION010000230.1:0-2233 GCA_040377565.1 Candidatus Nanopelagicales bacterium
GGTCTAATCTGACGACCAGATCAAATCAAAAGCCACCGCTACAAATTTTGGTAGTGGTGGCATTTGGCGTTTTCGTTTCGGTTTTGCCGCTGTTCTACATTCTGCTACGTACGGCACAAATTGGTTTCGCCGAGTTAGTTGTAAATCTGTTTCGTCCCAGAACTCTTGAGTTGATTTACAACTCATTATCGCTGACGCTTGTGGTTTGTCTCACCGCAATGACTGTCGGCACCGCACAAGCTTGGTTGAGCTTCCGATCAGATCTGGGATTTCGCAGACTGTTTCAAATCGTTGCGATTCTCCCACTCGCAATGCCTTCATATGTTTTGGCTTATGCCTGGCTTTCCGTTCGATCAGAGATTAACGGGTTCGTAGGCTCCTGGCTGGTTCTTAGCATCAGCACTACCCCATATGTATTCCTTGCCGTTTCAGCTGCATTTAACCGACATAGTGGCGCGGGTGAAGAAGTAGCTCGAACCCTTGGACGTAGTCAGATGAGTGTTGCCAGGACCATCACATGGCCGGCGATTCGTAGTGCAGTGTTCGGATCTGGATTACTTGTTGCTCTCTATACCCTTAGTGATTTCGGTGCAGTTTCATTGATGCGATACGACACCTTTACCCGCGCTATTTACAACGCCTACCGCGCCAGCTTTGATCGTAATTCAGCGGCCGCGTTAGCACTCGTTCTTGTTTTGCTTACGGTAATTCTGATTCGCATTGTTAGTCGGTTTAGCTCCTTGCAGGCGGTTAAGTCTGCTGGTCAGTATCGCGCGATGCAAACCAAACTCGGCAATTGGAAGATACCTGCATACATCTTTTTAGTTTCATGGTTTGGTGTTGGTGTCATAGTTCCAATCTTGAGTATCTTTTATTGGACAGTCGTTGGTCAGTCTCAATCAAACCTTGGCGAAATCACCAGGGCGTTTCTTAACACCATAAGTTACGGTCTCGTTGGCGGATTAACTGTTGCATTTGTTGGATTAGCTGTTGCAATTTTGGCCGTTCGATACCAGAGCAAGTACTCCATAAAAGTTGAGCGACTCATTCTCATCACACATGCACTTCCCGGCGTTGTTGTTGCACTTTCCTTTGTGTTTTTGGTAAATCAGTCAGTTCCAAGTCTTTACCAAACCAGCGCACTAGTTCTGCTCGCCTACCTCGCGCTATTTCTTCCCAATGCCGTGGCCGTTCTAAAGGTTCCAATCTCACAGGTACCAACTGGAATTGAAGAAGTTTCAAGGACGCTAGGAAGCTCCCAGATTCAAACGCTCAGAAGAGTAGTAATTCCCGCTGCTGCACCTGGAATCTTGAGTGCAACGGCATTTGTCGGTTTAACGGTAATCAAAGAATTGCCGGCAACTCTAATCCTTCGGCCAACGGGAATTGAGACACTTGCTACCCGTTTATGGTCTGCAACTTCAGTAAGCTCATTCAGTGCTGCAGCTCCGTATGCGTTGCTATTGATACTCGTAGCAGGAATACCTGCACTGTTCGTTAATCGCGAAATTCGGGCTACCCAAAATCGAAGTAACCTAGTAACAGAAGCTTCGAACGACGTTAGCGCTAGTGAGGTGAGATAAGTGTCAGAAAAAGTGCGACTAGAGAATGTTTCTAAGTCTTTTGGCAATGTCTCAGTTCTTCACGATGTTTCCTTCGCCGTAAAAGACGGGACGCTGCTAACTATTTTGGGTGCCTCAGGTGGCGGCAAGACCACACTGCTGCGGCTGATTGCAGGGTTTGATGCTGTTGATTCTGGTTCAATCAACATGAATGGTCGAGAAGTATCCTCCGAATCAATGTCGTTGCCGCCAGAAAAACGCAACGTTGGTTTTGTGCCACAAGATTCTGCTCTCTTTCCTCACTTATCAGTTTCAAAGAATATTGCTTACGGACTGTCCCACTTGAAGTCGGGGGCAAGGGATGTCAAAGTTTCGGAGTTATTGGATCTAATCGGAATGGGTGATCAAAGAGATTCTCTTCCTGACACGCTTTCTGGTGGCCAGCGCCAACGCGTAGCAATCGCCCGCGCCCTTGCACCTAATCCTGACGTGATTCTTCTTGATGAACCATTCGCTGCCCTAGATGCACAATTACGTTCAAAGCTTCGCGAAGATGTCCGAGCAATCCTTCGAGCAGCCAGTGCAACTGCAATTCTGGTGACTCACGATCAAGAAGAGGCGTTATCCATTGCTGACCAAGTTGCAATCTTGCGCGACGGAACCGTTGCCCA
>JBEION010000229.1:0-2238 GCA_040377565.1 Candidatus Nanopelagicales bacterium
AACTTGGCTTCGGCATGACTCGTTGCAAGTGGCTTTTCACACAAAACATGTTTGCCGGCATTCAGTGCTTTAGTTGCCCACTCAAGATGCAAATGATTTGCCAGTGAAATGTAAACCGCATCAATTTCAGGGTCAGAAATTAGATCTTCATAACTCGCATGAACTTTAGTTGGATTTAGTTTTTGGGAACGTTCGGGATCACGACTCGCAACGGCATAAAGCGAAGCGTTCTTTGCATCAGCAACCGCAGGGACTAACGCAGTTGAGGCAACCCAACTGGCTCCGAGAAATCCCCACTTAATTGTCATGAGCGAAGCAGGCTTGGTGTTACTGGTAACCCATTTTTAAGTGCAGATTCTTCGGCTGCTTGCATGATCGCCACTACATCGCGAGATTGCGTCGCTTCAACAGTCATTGGTGTGCCATCGGCTAGCAACTTAGCTAACGATGCATGGAACAAGAATGGTTCTACCGCTACAAACGGAATAACTTGTGAACTTCCATCAGCACGATTCAAAGTGATAATCGCAGGCAAGTCAGCAACTGAATCACCTGCTGAGGTATCCCAGTTACCAACAATTGCGCCCTTGGTTCCGAGTACAAAGAACTTAGGTTTGCGAGCTGCGGCTAAATCTGAATTAACAAAGGTTGCAAGTACGCCATCAGCAAAGTTAATTGTGACTTGAGCGTGATCAGCATTCGTTACGTGATCCCAAACTCGCTTTTGATTCAAACCAGAAACGTGCGCCACCTGTGATGGCACAATTGCCAAAATTTGATCGATGAAGTGACTGCCCCAGTCAAAGATTGCGCCGCCAGAAACGTCAGCGTCAGAGTGCCAGTAGGTACATGGCTTTGAGTAACCGCCAACAAAACTTTCGTAATGGAAGACTTCGCCAATTTCGCCAGCTTCAATTAGCTGTTTCATGGTTAAGAAATCAAGGTCATAACGTCGGTTCTGGTAAACAACCAAAAG
This sequence comes from Candidatus Nanopelagicales bacterium, assembly GCA_040377565.1. Classification (GTDB taxonomy): domain Bacteria; phylum Actinomycetota; class Actinomycetes; order S36-B12; family UBA5976; genus UBA5976. Next base: position 977 of record JBEION010000229.1, read on the forward strand.
CAAATCAGATGCCTTCGCTAAAGCCATCAACTCATCACACTGTTCGGTGGTTAATGCCATCGGCTTTTCTAGAACTACGTGAATGCCTTGGGAAAGTGCTTTCTTGGCCCAGTCGTAATGACTATTTGGTGGTGTGGAAACTACAACAAGATCAATCTCGCCTGAAGCCAGCATGTCGTTTGCATCAGCGAAGGTCTTCGCGTCCGGGGAAATTAGAAGTGCAGCTTCGAGACGCTCGGCATTGGTATCGCAAACTGCGGTCAAGGTCATACCTGGAGTAGCTAGAACTGCTTTATTGTGCTCGTCACCAATCGCTCCATAGGCAAGTAATCCAACGCGAACTGGTGAGGCAGACAAACTAAAACTCCTGAAATTTTGATAACGGTTTAAGACTACTTGCGCCTGGTAAGTACCGCGAGATTTATGGAACTAGGCGTTCTGGGCTTGCGCGCTGGCATACAAGCAAACTGCGCTTGCCGTTGCTAAATTGAGTGATTCAGCTTGACCATAAATTGGAATACTGACAACTTGATCAACAAGTTCTAGAACTTCAGCAGGTATCCCCCAGGCTTCATTGCCAAAGACCCACAAAGTTGGTTTTGCTAAATCAACGCCACCGTAAAGTGAAACACCATTTGCATCTGCTGCCAAAACTTGCATTCCTGCTTCGCGTGCAGCAGAAATTGTGTCGGTAAGTTCTTGTCCAACTGAAATCGGCAAGTGGAAAATTGAGCCAACTGATGCGCGAACGACTTTTGGATTGAATAGGTCTACTGAATCACTAGACATAACAACACCGTTGGCGCCGGCGGCATCTGCAACTCGAATAACCGAACCTGCATTTCCTGGATCACGGACTGCAGTGAGTGCAACAACTAACTTTGTGCCTGGCTTGAAAAGTTCACTTGGATTTTGATCCCACATTTGCACAACTGCAGTCATGCCCTGGGGTGAAACAGTGCTACTGAATTGTTCGATTACGGCTTCATTGCAAACTGTGATTTCAGCACCGGATTCTTCAATGACTGAAACAATCTCGGCATAACGATCAAATGCTTCTTGCGTTAAAAATAATTCTTTGACTTTTCCTGCAGTGGCAGCTTCGCGACAAGCTTGCGGACCTTCGGCCAAGAACAGGCCATCAGATTCTCTAAAGCCACGCTTTAAAAGACGACGTGCGCGCGCCCCGTTAGGCGCGCGCACCGTAGTTAGAACATCGCTTGATTGCCCGATTAGGCAGAAGCCATTGGTGCAACTTACAT
>JBEION010000281.1:0-1671 GCA_040377565.1 Candidatus Nanopelagicales bacterium
ACTAATACCCGGAGCTACCAGCTTCGTCGTGGCGTAAAGACCGAACACTATTTTGACTCACTGGCTGAGTCACCGAATTTCACTTCACAAGTACACGTGCTTCAGACTGGATCTCACAAAGTGAATACGGCGGTGTTGTTTCCGCAAGACCATGTGTACGGCAGCAAAAAGCTCCCAGTCATGATGCGGCCATACGGTGGTCCGCACGGTCCACAAGTTCAAAATGGTGCGCTTAGTTATGCAATTGATCAATGGTTTGCCGATCAAGGATTTGTTGTGATAATTGCTGACAATCGCGGTACCGGTGGTCGAGGCCCAGCTTGGGATCATGCGATTTACCAGGACTTTGTTACGCCGGTACTTGATGACCAAGTGGCTGCCATTGCCGATGTGGCTAGACATTTTCCTGATGATGTTGACGCTAGCCGAGTCGGTATAACTGGCTGGTCATTTGGTGGTTACTTATCTGCCTTGGCAGTAATGAAGCGGCCAGATATCTTTCACGCGGCTGTCGCAGGAGCTCCAGTTACTGAATGGCTTTGGTATGACACTGCATATACCGAGCGCTACCTCGGCCATCCAGAGAAGTTTCCCGAGATTTATGAGGACCACTCTCTAATGCCAATGGCAGGCCAACTCGATAGACCACTTATGTTGGTTCATGGACTGGCTGATGACAATGTTGTCGCTGCTCATTCACTTTCGTTGAGCGGTGCGCTTTTGGCAAATAAGAAGCCGCATACTCTGTTGCCACTATCAGGGGTGACGCACATGACGCCTCAAGAAATAATCTCAGAAAACTTGATGCTGCTAACAGTTGAGTACTTAAAAGAACAACTCGGAGTCGAATAACTTCGAAGTTAATTTATGAAGTCATTTCCCGAAGCTGATGCGCCGCTCGAAACATCCATTGGGTAATGGCAAGCAACTCGGTGACCTGTCGTTAACTCGCGCAATTCTGGAACTTCTGATTCACACCGAGCCTGGGCCTTGAAACAACGAGTTCTAAACACGCAGCCACTTGGTGGATTACTTGGGCTCGGCAGATCGCCGGACAAAATAATTCGTTCGCGGGAGCGTTCTAGATCTGGATCTGCAATCGGAACTGCTGAAAGCAATGCATGCGTGTAAGGGTGCAATGGCGATTGGTAAAGAACATCTTGTGGAGCTTGTTCCATGATCTTGCCCAGGTACATAACTGCAACCCGATCAGAGATATGACGAACTACCGACAAATCGTGTGCGATAAAGATGTAAGCAAGGCCAAATTCCTGTTGGATGTCATCCAGCAGGTTGAGCACCTGCGCTTGAATCGAAACGTCAAGAGCTGATACCGGCTCATCACAAACAATTAACTTTGGCTTAAGCGCAATAGCTCGGGCAATACCGATTCTTTGACGTTGTCCGCCAGAGAATTCGTTTGGATAGCGGTTGTAGTGTTCTGGATTTAATCCAACGCGATCCATTAGACCTTGCACAGCTTTCATAATGCCGCCCTCAGGCTTTACGCCTTGGACGCGAAATGGTGCACCGATGATGTCGCCGATTGTGTGCCGTGGGTTTAGCGATGAAAATGGATCCTGAAAAATCATCTGCATTTCTCGGCGAAGCGGAACTAGATCCTTCTTCTTCAGGCTTGTAATGTCCTGACCGTTGAATTCAATCGATCCC
>JBEION010000241.1:0-2157 GCA_040377565.1 Candidatus Nanopelagicales bacterium
CAAAGTTCGGTTCAGGCTTTCGCGCTAACGTGAAAGCATTGAAAGTTGTTTAATGATCGCTGCAGTTGGACCAGCAGTGTTAAGCGCATAAAAGTGCAATCCTTCAGCGCCGAGGGCGAATACGTCTTCACAAATCTGAACTGCAACGTCGATACCTAGTTGCTTAAGCGATTCAGGATCATTTTGATACCGCGCAAACCGCAATCTAGTTGCTTTTGGCATGTAGCCACCACTGAGCTCTAACATTTTCACAATTTGCGGATAGCTGGTTACTGGCATAATGCCTGGATAAATTGAAAGCTTTGATCCCCGAGCATCGAGGGCATTGCGCAATGCCTCATAACGGCCGCTATCAAATACGAACTGGGTGATTGCAAATGTTGCGCCAAGTTCTTCCTTGCGAAGTAGAACGTTGATGTCTTTGGCGAAGTTTCCCTCAGAAGCCGGGTGCACGTCAGGGAAGGCCGCAACGCCGATGGAAAACCCACCGATTTCAGCTGCCAACTCGACAAGCTGATCAGCGTAATCAAAACCACCAGGCGTGGTAACCCAAGGGGCTGTTGGTCCACCAACCGGGTCACCACGAAGCGCTAAGACCCCGTGAAAGCCCTCTGACTTGTATTGCTCAAGGACATCTACTAATTCATCGCGAGTTGATCCAACACAAGTTAAATGCCCAATTACTGGCACGCCGGTTTTGGCGATGAATTCAGCAGCAATTCGAACCGTGCGATCGCGGGTGCCGCCACCTGCGCCATAGGTCATGGAGACAAAGTCTGGTTTGAATTCTTGCAACTCATCTATGGTTTGCCAGAGTTTTTGTTCGCCTTCAGGATCTTTGGGCGGGAAGAACTCAAAAGAGATGGTTGGGGTTTGAACTGTGGCGCTCGAAACATCAAAAGCGGTGTCGGCTGACAACTTGCCTCCTGGAGATCTGGGGGGATCAATCCACGAGGCTTCGTTTCCTGAAATCTAAATTTATCACTAACTAGTTGAAAGTAAAGTCAGACTCGACTTTTAAAAATCTGCTTTCCTGCGATAAGCGCAACATATGTAATTGGAATTGCAGACAACGCGCATAGCCAGCCGTAACTCAACACCGCGATGATTACACCAGCAAGTGCGCCACCAACAGCAGCACTTAAATTCATAACTAGGTCAGAAGTTCCTTGGGCTGGCGCACGATAGTGGTCTGAAACTGATTCGGATAACAAGGTCGAACCAGCAATAAGAGTGCAGGACCAACCAAGCCCGAGCAAGAACAAGCCGATTCCTAATTGAATCTCATTGTTAGCTGGCGACAGACCCGAGATAACTGCAGATGCAATCAGAATCAAGCTACCGATGAGAATTACTTGTTGTCGCCCTAGTCGATCTGTCAGATAGCCAACAACAGGAGAGAGCGCATACATTCCAGCAATGTGAACGCTAATTACAAAACCAATAATGTTTAGCGAGACATCTACGTGAGCCATGTGAACTGGAGTCATAACCATCACGGCAACCATGATCAAATGACCCATTGAAATAGCTAATAGTCCAAGCAAAGCATTTGGAATAGAAGTTATGTGCTTGAAAACTTCCTTGGTAGGCACCTTGGTCTTACTCGAGGATTCCTCGCTGTGTCCGGCAACGCTAGTTAAGTATGGATCTGGCTTTAATCGGGTCCAGATGATTAAAGAACCAAGACCCAGCATGACTGCCGAAAGAATGTAAGGTCCAGTTAGTTTCGGCAAGCCAAAGAAGGTCGCAACGTTGCCGAATGGACCCATTAAATTTGGTCCAACGACCGAACCAATTGTCGAAGCCCAGACCACTAGGGACAAACTCTTTGCTCTTGTCGAGGAACTTGCAAGATCTACTGCGGCATAACGTGCTTGGTAGCCAGAGGCTGCCGCTGCGCCAACTAAGAATGTGCCAAGCAACATGACAGGAAGAATTCTTGAAGTGCCACCAGCTACAGCAAACGCAGCACCAATTGCGCCAACTAAGTAACCAGAGCCAAGCGCAAGCCGACGCCCACCACGTCTAGTTAAGTTTGCAAGTGGCAAAGCCATTGCGGCAGCGCCAAGGACACCAAAGGTTTGCGCCAATCCAGCTAGGGCTTCTGACTTTGTAATGCTCGCTACCAATAGCGAGCCAGCAGCAACAGTGCTG
>JBEION010000109.1:0-4048 GCA_040377565.1 Candidatus Nanopelagicales bacterium
CACGTCGATGGCGCGATCTCACCCAAAGATGACATTGAAACCATTAATACCGAACTAATTTTGGCCGATATGCAGACGCTGGAAAAAGCTATGCCACGTCTATTGAAAGAGTCTCGCTTAGATAAGTCGAAAGCAGAGTCACTTGCTACTGCAGAAAAGGCAGTAGAAATTCTCAATTCAGGTAAAACCATTTTTGAATCGGGTCTTGATTACGAACCGATTCGCGAATTGTTCCTGCTCACTGCAAAGCCATTCTTATACGTATTTAATCTCGATGAAGAAGAGTTAACTGACGATGCATTAAAGCAAGAGCTAAGTGCGTTAGTTGCCCCTGTTGAAGCAGTCTTTATGAATGCAAAACTTGAAGCTGAACTCGGTGAACTTCCTGAAGACGAAGCATTGGAACTATTGCAATCGGTCGGGCAACAGGAAAGCGGTATTGCAATCTTGTCTCGAGTTGGATTTAAAACCTTAGGGCTACAAACTTATTTAACTGCTGGGCCAAAAGAATCTCGCGCCTGGACAATTTCAGTCGGAGCTACCGCGCCAGAAGCTGCAGGAGTAATTCACACTGATTTCCAAAAGGGATTTATTAAAGCCGAAATTGTGGCTTTTGAAGATCTAGTATCTGCGGGTTCGGTGGCAGAAGCTAAGTCCAAAGGCAAAGTCCGCATGGAAGGCAAAGAGTATGTCATGTCTGATGGGGATGTTGTTGAATTTCGATTTAACGTATAGTTAAATCGAAATTCAACCAGTGAGCAACGCTGAATTTCAGAGACAGCAACGTTTAGTTGAATCTAGAAAGCAACGCTTCCACTATCTAATTGCCGCCCAAGCTTCTTCCCGTTGGCATTTCGGTAAGACCAGGAGTATCCGTTAGCTTCAAGCTTTAACTGCAGGACTCCAAAATTGTTCTTCTTTCCACAGATTAATTCACCAGGAATATTCGGAGTGCTGCACTTTCGTAAATCTGCGCCACCAGTGCCGACCACAATTGTGTTGACCTTATGTTCGGTTGCGGTACCGGTTTGTACCGTGCGCTCAACTTGTTCGTAGTTATGGTCGTGACCCCACAAAACTAGCTTCACATCTTTGTCAGCACTAACTAAATTCCATAGTGATGATGTGTCGGTTTGATCGCCGTGATATCCGCGGGAAAAAGTAGGTCGATGCCAGGTAACTATTGTTGGGCGACCATCGTTATCAAGCAGAGTCTGCTTAAGAAATTCAATTTGCTTATCGCCAGTTGCACCTGTCAGCACTTCACTATCTAATCCGATTACAGACCAGGCACCCGTTTGCTTAACCCACCAGAGATTTTCGCCGGTTGCCGGCATTGAATTCTGAGTTATCAGATTTCGATAGCCTGCAGCGTTAGCAGTGCGATACTCATGATTGCCAGGAACTGCCCAAGTCTTTGGCAACAAACTCTTCCACTTGGGCAAAAAGTATTTGGTGAATTCTGTGTCAGTGCCGCTCTTGTAAACCAAGTCGCCCATAAGTAGTACTTGCTGCGGTTTCAAATTCTTAGTTAATGCGGCAGTTTTTGCCTGTCCACCTCTTGCCATAGCAACATCGCCAACTGCAACGATGGTTACTGTTGTGTTGGCTTGTGCTGGCTGGAGTGAAGCTGCAGTCAGCGTTAATGCCAAACCGGCAACAATTGGGACTAAAGGGCGGGTACGCATAGTTTCATGTTAATTGGAACATAGTTAAGAACTTGCCAAGAAATAAGTGGGATTGGTCCTAATTTGCATTTTGGTAACGGTCAAGGTGGGCTATTTCAACTAACACTTCGGCGGTTCTGCGGGCATCATTACCTTGTCGCTCAGGATCAACATAATGTGCAATGAATTCCTGAACACCTGGGCCACGAAGATCGCTTGCGTCCTTGCGATTCGTTTTGATTCGAGTGACGCGTTTCAACAGTCGGGTTAATCGGTTACCAATCAATACGTTCTGAATGTGATCCAACATCGCTTGCATCTCTTCCAAAGATTCTGGATGCAATCCAATTCGATTGCGATAAATGTAAGACTCAGCACTCAGGGGATTTCGATTGATTAAAGTTTCAACGTCCATTGCCCAACGTGGGAAGATTACAGGCTTGCCAAGTGCCCAGGCTTCGTAAACCATGGTGCCAAAATCGCTGATGACAACATCCGACCAAACCAATTGGCTTCCCGTTGGTTTTCGATCCGAACGATTCCGCGGATGCAGGGAAACTCGGAAAATGTATCGCGCTGCCATTTGCTTAACATGAGGTTTGAATCCGGGAAGGCTGGAAGGCGCAAGTGCATCGACGGTTTGTTCGTTAGTTCGGGGGATTACGTTGTGAGTTGGTGCCCAAAGTAATCGCAGACGATGGTGTGGTTCTTGATCTCGAGTCTTAGCTTCGGCAACTAAAGGATCTAATCGCAACCAGCCAACCTTTTTGATCTGCGATTCTAAAACCTTGATTTGGTAATGCGGATTCTTGCGGTAGGTGCCTTCGATCAATCGATTGACATGCCAGGCACCCGGCACTAACAGGAAGTCATATTCATTTGCCAGCGGCAGCGATGTTGTTGAATCCTGGGAAAAGAAATATCGCTTGTCTGCAATGCCGTGAGCCAGAATTACATCAGCCGGCACTCGATGGGCGTCTTCGAGTTCACGTCCTTGGCGAATAAACAGCGACAAGTTAACTGCGCCAGCAACCGCATCTTCGATGGAATGGCTAACTGTGCCAGGAGGGAATTCGGCTTCAATCAAATCAAAAATCTGTTCTTGAACATTTGCATAAGTCTTGCTGTAACTCCAGCAGAAGTTGATAGCACCTGGCCTAAGACCTGGCAGATTTGATTGCGTCATGAAACTTCACTCAAAATAGAAATCAATTCTCGCGCAGTTCGGTTGGCATCAAAGCCACGTTCTGCGGGATCAATGTAGTGATCAATGAACTCTGCAACACCAGGCCCACGCGAATCAAAGTTTGGATCTTCAATTCTCATGCGATCTATGTCGCGCAACATCCGATGCATTTCTTTAGGCGTTTCCGGATGAAGGCCAATTCGATTCCGATAGATATATGCCTCAGCACTAAGTGGATTACGTTCCATCAAAGTTTTCACATCAATGCACCACCGTGGGAAAATCACTGGCTTACCAAGCGCCCAGCTTTCAAACACCATCGTGCCAAAGTCAGAAATCACCACATCGCAAGCAATTAACTTTTCGGTGGTTGGAGTTTTGGTTCCGCGATTTCTTGGATGGAGTGATACCTCGCTTTTATATTTCAGATAAATCCAAGGCAAATGTTTCTTAAACGCAGGAAAGCTTGAAGGTGATAATTCCGAGTCCGATTTAGTACTTGAAATTGTGTTATGAGTTGGCGCCCATAAAACCTTAAGTTTGCGATGAGATTTAGCAGGATTAGTTTTTGATTTTGCAATCATTGGATCAAGTCGGAGCCAACCTACTTTTCGAATCTGACTATCTTGCAGCGTGAGTTGATATTTAGGATTACGCCTAAACCGACCCTCAACCAATCGGTTCACATGCCAATCGCCTGGAACAAATACGTATTTGCAACTGTTAACTAAAGGTAAGCCGTCGCTTCCAACGATGAAGAAGTATCGCTTATCCGCAATCCCGTGAGCCATAACAATGTCTGCCGGTGTTGCCGCAATTTCTTCCCGACTTTGCCTAATAAACAGCGAAAGACTTAAGGCACCTTCAACTGCATCTCCAACAGTGTGAACAACTGTGCCACTTGGTAGACAATCCTCAATCAGGCCAAAAATTTGCTCCTGAATGTAGGCGTAATTGCGATGTGGCTGCCAAACGAAATTTATGGATGCAGGTGGTGGATTTGGATGTGATGTCATGATTTGGCCTCATGACCACTTTAGAGCCGTTGCGCTTAAAGGCTGGGCTTGCGTGGTTCTTTACCCCGATATTTCTCAACTAGAATAAGGACAGTGACCCAATCTGCTGTCCGCAACGACCTTCGAAATGTTGCAATCATCGCCCACGTTGACCATGGAAAAACCACACTTGTAGATGC
>JBEION010000205.1:0-2541 GCA_040377565.1 Candidatus Nanopelagicales bacterium
CGCCAATAACTTCGCGGTACCACATCCAAGCTTCTGGATTAATTGGCTCGCCAACGCTTCCAAGTAATCGAAGGCTTGATAAGTCGTGTGCTTGCGGGAACTCATCTCCCCATTTCATGAAGGTGCGAATTGCGGTTGGCGCTGTGTAAAGAATTGTCACGCCATACTTAGCAACGATCTCCCACCAACGACCTTTGTGTGGAGTGTCTGGAGTTCCTTCATAAATTACTTGAGTCGCACCATTTGCAAGCGGTCCATACGTTACATATGAATGGCCAGTGATCCAGCCGACGTCGGCGGTGCACCAGTAAACATCAGTTTCAGGTTTCAAATCAAAAATCACTCGATGCGTGTATGACGCTTGAGTTAAATAGCCACCAGTAGTGTGCAGGATTCCCTTTGGTTTTCCGGTCGTTCCAGAGGTGTAAAGGATGAAAAGTGGATGTTCGGAGTCAAAGGCTTGTGGGGTGTGGCTAGTTGATTGACAAGAGACTATGTCATCCCACCAAACATCGCGTTCACTATTCCAATTAACTTCTTGTTCGGTTCGCTTTACAACCAACACATTCTTAACGCTTGGCATGTTCTCGATTGCTTCATCAACTGCAACTTTGAGGCCAAAGGCACTTCCCTTTCGGAAGCCACCATCAGCGGTAATAACCAAACTTGCTGACGCATCTTCGATACGACTGCGAAGTGACTCTGCAGAAAATCCACCGAACACAACGGAGTGCGGCGCACCAATGCGCGCGCAAGCCAGCATAGAAATTACAGCTTCTGGGATCATCGGCATATAAATTGCAACGCGATCCCCAGCTTTAATTCCTAATTCGGTTAAGGCATTTGCAGTTTGACTTACTGAGTCGAGCAAGTTCTTGTAAGTAATGGTTTGAGTATCGCCGCGTTCACCTTCGAAATGAATTGCTACTCGCGATCCATTTCCGGCGACGACATGTCGGTCAACACAGTTAACCGAAATATTTAATTCTCCACCTACGAACCATTTAGATACTGGGGCTTCAGTCCAATCAAGAACTTGATTCCACTTGGTATCCCATTGCAGATTTTCTGCTTGCTTTTCCCAGAAACCTTCACGATCAGATCTGGCGCTTTCATAGAGATCTGCTTTGCCATTGGCCTGGGCAGCGAATTTTTCAGATGGTGGAAATACTCGGTCTTCGTGAGACAAGTTCTCTAACGCTTCGCCGCTCATTTTTCCACGCTTTCATGTTGGTTCGTTTTTACGCTTTAGATATAACAACGATAGTTCTCTTAGTTAAGGCTCGGGTCAAGTTAAATGCAGATTTTTCCATTGATCTGGCTACTTATTACACGACTAATGTCTTGATTTCCGTTGCAATTTTGGTTACTAAGTTCGAAGGCTGCATTGCACTTTCTAGTCCGGCAACTACTCCTAATAGCTCAGGGAAACCTGCTAACGCACCAGTCCTGGTTACTTTGCGTAATGGGTTCTGTGCCTGTGGGGCTTCGTCACGATCGGCAATCAATCCTTGCCAGGTGGTTTCCCAGCTCGCCAAGATTTCAGGTTCCTGTGGAACTGAAAAGAAGTGTCCAACTGGAGCATCGTGGCGCAAAGTTAAAAGAGATGAATCTTTTAGTCTGCGCGTTAGAACCATTGCCCAAGCTAGATCCGTGTTTCCTTTGCGAATCGCACACGGCGTTCGACAAGTTCGTTGACCACTGACATCAGATGCTGGATTTGGCACACTCGCACAAATACTTAATGAAGCTGCGACTCGCGAGTGACTATCACGTAGATAGATTCGCCAATTCTTCTGAGATTGATTAGCTGTGATCACATTTGCAAATGCTTTGCGTTGCTGTCGATTTAGCGGGCACGCATCTGTTTGCCACATTGAATTTGGTTGCGAGATATATTCAGCCAGTTGCTTTGGATTACCCGCATGACCTAATTCCTTTTCCCAGCCAAGCAGCGGCAGGTATTCGGTCATCAAATGAATTATGGAAAGTCCCATGCTGATGTCGCCCTTAAGAATTCGGGTCTCAAAAACTTCTAACAATAATTCGAATGTTGGAATCAACGAATGAAGAGCTCCAGTGGCTTCATCTTGCATCTTTAGCGGCCAGGTTCGAAGTGCTAAGTCGTCTCTAATGTGTTGCGGGATCTGATCATCCTGACACCACGATTCAAAATCATGAGTGTCTACGTTTAACACTGCTTCGCCAAGTCTGGCTAGATTTCTAATTTTTGCGTGTACTTCAGGTCTGCTTGTAGTTGCCGCAGTTGCCGGAGCACCGTAATCGACTGCGTCCAACAGTCGCATGATTAGCCAAAACTCATTTAAGGTCGCTAACTGACTTACCAAATTTGAAACATTGTTTCGTTCAACGTCAGCAAGCAAGTTGAACATCACATCAGCGCGTTTTCGCAGTCCTGGTTCAGTCCAAAGCCGGGTCACTGCAGAGGGAAGATTTGATTCAGACACCAGAGCACTCTCCCGTTGCTACGGCTTGCGTAGCAGTACTTGCTGTTTCAACTCCAACCATAAACTCTTTGGC
>JBEION010000264.1:0-1916 GCA_040377565.1 Candidatus Nanopelagicales bacterium
GTGCTTACGGACAAAGTGTGAGCGAAACGATTGCTCAAGTTCGAGCCTGGAATCGCAAGACAAAATCCGTAGACACTATTTTTGCTGCGGACTGTGAATTCGGATATCGCTCTTCAGTATTTAAAGCGAATCCTGATACCTGGGTAATCTTGAGCGTTACGTTTCAGTTGCCACTTGGAACTATGTCAGCGCCAATTGCCTATAACGAACTAGCCGCAAAACTTAAGGTTGAACTTGGCGATCGGGTAAGTACTTCTGATTTGCAGTCGGCTGTTTTAGATCTTCGTGCTGGCAAAGGCATGGTGCTGGATTCAGCTGATCATGACACTTGGAGTGTTGGGTCGTTCTTTATGAATCCAAGAGTTACAACAGCACCAGAAAACGCGCCGCACTGGCCAGAGACTGACGGAACTGTAAAAGTGAGCGCTGCCTGGTTAATTGAACAGGCTGGATTTAATAAGGGCTTTACTTTGAACGGCCGCGCAGCAATTTCCAGCAAACACACTTTGGCAATTACAAATCGTGGCGATGCAACGAGTGCAGATATTTCCGAACTTGCCGATTACATCGTTGCTGGAGTTAAAGCAAAGTTTGATATCGAACTAAAGCCAGAAGCTACGTTCATCAACTAAACGAATCGACTAAAGAACTTTCGATTGTTTGCAACCACGCGATACATTCCTGCGGCTATCCAAGAAGTCGGTGGAATAAAAGTTAGCCAACCTAAGCCGCCCCAAAGTCCTCCCCGAATTCGCAAAACTTTTCCAACTGCCTTTGCACCGCTGTATCGCTGTTGTTCGGAATCAGGATTTTCAATCAGCCAAACCGAATGTTCTAGCTGCTCCTGTGTTAAGCCATAGCTACTAGTCAACTCAGTACTTGGAACATTGACCCAACCAGTTGGAACAATCCCAGCGAGTTTCTTGGCAGTGCGCTGACGAAATGCGCAGTTGCCATCAGTGATCAGGATTGACGACATCAGAATGGTGGCTCAGCACCGCGAAGCATGTCTGCAAACGCTCGAGACCAAGACTTCACACTTTCCCAAAATGACTTGAGTTTGCTGGAAGCCTTGGATGCCACAGCTAGCTCATAAATGGGTATGAGTAATGCTGCGCTGGAACCATAGTTTCCTTGATGCTGCGATCGCTAGTCCAACGCTGCAAGTTGATTGCTGCCCCTGCTTTGTCGTTAGTACCAGAAGCGCGAGCGCCACCAAATGGTTGCTGACCAACAACTGCTCCAGTTGGCTTGTCATTGATGTAGAAGTTTCCGGCTGCAAATCTCAAGGCGTGTGACATTTCATTGATGGCATCACGATCCTGGGCAATGACGGCGCCGGTTAGCGCATACTTTGCAATGCCTTCCATTTGGGCCAAGGCATCGCGCCAGTTGTTGTCTTCGTAAACCGAAACTGCGAGCACTGGTCCGAAGTATTCATCGGTAAAGAATTCAGCGGTCGGGTCACTTCCAACCAAAACTGTAGGTCGAATGAACCAGCCTTCGCTGCCGTCATAAGTTCCACCAGCTGCAACTTCGATTGACTTGTCAGCATGGGCGCGATCGATTGCACCAGTTACTCGCTTGAAAGCTTTCTCATCAATGACTGCAGTCATGAAGTTGCTGAAGTCAGATGCGTGACCTTGCTTAATGTCTTCAACTTCAGCCAAGAAATCATCCTTGATTGCATTCCAGATACTGCGAGGAATGTAAGCACGTGACGCAGCTGAACACTTCTGTCCTTGGAATTCAAACGCACCACGGATCATGGCAGTGATCAGCGTGCGGTGTTCCGCTGATGGGTGAGCAAAGATGAAGTCCTTGCCACCAGTTTCACCAACTAATCGAGGGTAAGAACGGTAATTCGAAATGTTGTTTCCAACGGTCTTCCATAGATGCTGGAACACCGGTGTTGA
>JBEION010000041.1:0-6704 GCA_040377565.1 Candidatus Nanopelagicales bacterium
AGAACTAGACGTTGATTACCAGGGCTACCCAACCTTTAATGCGCCCCCACAAATAACTGAGGCCATCATCAAACTTGGTTTTGATATGTGTAGCACGGCTTCCAACCACAGTTTGGATCAGGGATTTACTGGGCTAACTCGAACCATAGAAACTTTGGAAGCTGCCGGTATTCCCTTTACAGGAACTGCTAACTCTGCAGAAGCTGCAAGGCAACCGCTGGTTATGGATGTGCAGACTGTAAATGGCGCAGTCAAAGTTGGAATTTTGTCCTATACATATGGCTTCAACGGATTTGAACGTGATGCTGATAAGTTATGGAGTGCGAACTTAATTGACCCTGTCGCAATAATTGCTGAAGCCAAATTGGCGCGCTCACAAGGTGCTGAAATTGTTATCGCCAAAATGCATTGGGGCGATGAATACACAAATAAGGCAAATGAATTTCAAACTTCGGTCGCACAAGAATTAGCTGATTCGGGCCAAATAGACTTGATTGATGGTTCGCACAGTCACTCGGTGCAACCGATAACCCAAATTGGCAATACCTGGATCGCCTACAGCCATGGAAACTTCGTTGCTGCACATCGCGAGCCAACAACTATTAAGTCTGAAGGTTTAGTTTCGCGTTGGGAGTTTGTTGAATCAGCTTCTGGAGGATTTAAGCTTTCCTGCGTCAAGGAAGTGCCGACGCTTATTCGCGATGATCGTCCAGTTCGAGTTATTGATGTAAACAAAGCATTGCAAACTGGTGAGTACTTTGGGGAAACTAAAAACCGCCTCGAGCAAGCAAAAGTTCGAACGAATGAAACCGTTAGAGCACTTGGTTTCACTCAGTTCTGCAACTGAAAAGCTGCCTTGAATTAAATGCTTAATGTCCTGCCGCTGCTCTGGAAGTTTCAATCAGTTTATTGAGAAGTTCGGACTCATCTTTGAGTTCATCAAACAAAATTAGGGAATCGACTAAATCATCAGGGACATCGAGGGTTAAGAACTCGATCCCGATAATTTTTCCATCTTTGTCGAGATCAACATTCGCATAATCGGAAGCATCAACTGTCTTTGCAACAGTGCCATCGTTAAAGGTGATATATGCAGCATTGGAGGCACTATCGAGTGTCATAACATAATCGGTCATTGTTCTCTCCATTTGCGATTTGGCTATTGCCTCATAAATGCTGGAAAACTCTGCGCGCTCGAAGGGATTCGAACCCCTAACCTTTTGATCCGTAGTCAAATGCTCTATCCGTTGAGCTACGAGCGCGTGCGCACCTAAATGCGCTCCGCCAGTCTAGCCCAATTAGAGGGTCTGCCAAAAATCGCAGATTAGAGGGAGATTAGATGTCTTCGATTGAGTCGTGAATTGGGATTACTTGGTCAAGACCTGTAATGCCAAACACCTTTAGTACGCGCTCATTTGTGATGACTAAGTCGAGATCTTTATCCGCTTCACGGCAACGCTTTAGGCCTCGAACAATTACGCCCAAACCAGATGAATCCATAAATGACACATCAGTTAAATCGATTGCAAGTGAAGCGGTACCGGATTCGATTGCAGCGATAATCGCATTATCCAATTCGGGTGAAGTTGCTAAATCTACTTCGCCAGAAACCGTAATGACATAACGGTCTGAGCCTGGGGTCGTTGCGATTTGCATGATCATCCTTTTCAAGTTGTAGTACTAATCTACGCTATGGAGTTAATCGTCACTTGCAATTCCTGCCCGGGAACTTGCCTGAATTTTTGGCAGAAATATGCTCAAAAATCGATTTGGATTTGGCTCTGAAAGCAAGATTTCAATATTTGTTGAATCGGCTACACACTCTGTTTTAGTGCCCATATTTTTAGTGCTGAACTCCTGCGCAACAACACAAGCCTGATCTTGATTGAATTCAAGTTCGAGAGCACCGGCCAGGGCGATGGCTTCAGCTTTGGCATTCAATCTTTGTTGCGCAACCAAGACTTCAGCAAGCATTCCAATTGCAATGGTTCCGAGCAGGAATGCAATTGCTGCCGCTAAAACCAGAATTGAGATCTGTCCCGATTCACTCTTCGTTGTGCGATCCATACCTAACCAAATTCTTCAAAGACGGGTTCAAGTCGAGCACGCGCATTTGCCGTTAAATCGATTTGGTACGGGACCAAAATCAAGCCAATGTTCTTAGTGGTCTCTAGAGTGAAATTCACAACTTCAGCTTCCACGTCAGGTTCAATCACGATTTCAGTTCCTTCCGGAAGTGAGTTTCGAAATGAATCAGGAATCGGATCGCCACGTCCAACAATTCTTGCGCCCAGTGCTGCCGCACTCTCTAATTGAATTTGGGTAACTGTTAATCCCACAAGCGAGACTGACATTGCAACAACAATCAAAAGTGCAGGAATTGCCAATGCAAATTCGGCAATCGCATATCCGTGACTGCGTTGGACTAGGTGTTTGCCCTCATCTAGTCCAACGCTGACTTCACTAGTCATGCTTAGCTAAAGAAAAGAAAGCTAAATGCCTGCTGAATAATCTTCCAAAACAGATCTTGGACTTCTGGACTTGTCAGCATTTTTAGTAACAATCCGCCTAGACCTGCAGCAGCAACAGTTCCAACTGCATACTCAGCCGTTGTCATACCTTCTTCATTTGTAATCGCTTGATGAATTCTTAGATTCACTTGTCCCTCATTTCTGATAATGCGCGAGTGCGCAATTGAAGTTTGAGGAATTGGAACCAATCTCGAAACACAAACGCGTGAATTGTTGAATTCGTCAGTCTGTGGATTACTGAGTTATGCCACTAATCAACCCAGCAACAATTGGTATCACCGCAAGCAGAATGAACGCTGGCAAGAAACATAAGCCCAAAGGCAAAACACTTTTCACCGCAACAGATTTGATTCGCTTTAACTTTTCGGTATCGATCGAACTTTGTAACACAAACTCAACATCGGCCAACTGGTCTGTGATTGGACTACCGGAATGCAGTGATGTGATTAGTGCATCTGAAATAGATCGCCAACTAGGATTAGCGATTGCGATTTCCTCAAGGCCAAGGGAAAGTGGGAAGCCCACTCGGAATTGATTCAGTGCTTGTTCTAGTTCCTGTGATGCTGCACGGGGTGAATGTTGCTGGGCGTACTGGAGCGCATCACTAATCGTCATTCCCGAACTAATACCTAGTCGAATAATCTCCAACGCTTGAAGGACTTCAGGGATAGCGGCAGTCCTTACCTCGGCAGCTATTTCGATATGTTTTTCTAACGACGGGTCCTTAGATAACTTTCTCTGAGGTGGCGGGAAGTAAAGGTATACCGCAATGCAAAAACACAAAATTGCAAGAAACTTCACGAGATATCAGCCAACGCGCGATTGAGAAGGCGCTTAATCCAATACCAGCCCGCTAGTTCAAGTCCAATTCCAAGCATCAAACAAACTCGTCCGGCTGGAGAACCAACCAACCAAGATATCGAATCGGAGCCAAGCATCAATCCCATTCCCGCACCCATGATTGGCAACCCGGCCAAGACAAAGACAGTGGCTTTTGTACTTGCCAATTCAGTAGCAATCAACTGTTCTTGGTTTCTTCTCGTCATTAACTTGTTAGCTACTTGCGTTAGTGCTTCGTTGATACTGCTACCCGATTGCGAACTTAACTCAAGTAGATTGGCGCAACTTGCTAAAGATGCAACTTTGTAAACTTTCGAGTCATCATGCAGTGCGGAGTAAACATTGGTTTGTGAAGTTAGAGCTTGCCGAGTGTTCTTAAACGCAAATTCGGGCGCTCGACTAGCTGCAAATCTGAGAGCGTCCAATTGGTTTATCCCAGCATTTAGCTGACTCTTCAGATTGAATACGAATTGGAGTTCTTCTTCGAAAGACAAATTGTTTTTGACTTTTTGTTTTAGGGACAGCTTTGGTATTTGAATTCGGGAAACCCATTGCAACCTTGGCAGTGGCCGCACCATCATGACAGCAGCGATTGAAATAAGTGCCGTAGCGATGATTAGTTTCATGCAGCTCTAGTTATCAATCGTGGTTTATAGATCGGTTGGGTAGTGACGGTGCCATTTGGCGATCTAGTGAATTCCGCTATTTCGGCTACGCCCCGCTTTCCATCCCTGGAATTCTTCATTTGAATCACAGCGTCAAATGCCGAGTGCATCTGTGCGTGAATGGCTTCTCGCGGCAATCCAGCCAGTAGTCCAAGTGCCTCAATTCGGGTTGGCACACTTGCCGCATCGTCAGCGTGAATTGTTGTGGCGCTTCCCTTGTGCCCGGTGTTTAACGCAAGTAACAAGTCGCTGATCTCTTTACCTCGCACTTCGCCGACCACAATTCGATCAGGGCGCATTCGCAGCGACTGTCTAACAAGATCCGTCATCGTGATTCCACCGGCACCTTCACTATTAGCCAGACGCGCTTGGATGCTCACTACATGCGGATGTGAAATTGAAAGCTCGGAAGAATCTTCAATTACGACGATTCGTTCCGTGGTTCGGACTTTCGCCAGCATCGCTGCTAATAAAGTGGTTTTTCCGCTACCAGTCCCACCGCTGACAACAAAACTTTTTTGTTCGTCGACTAATTCACAGAGTGCTTGGTAAGTGTCGCTTTCCAAGTTGCCAGCTGCCACCATGTCTTCGAGTGTCAGCGAAATTCTTAGAGGAGTGCGGATTGATATGGCAATCCCTGATGATGCAATCGGGGGAAGCATCGCATGAAACCGTAAGCCATCATCTGTTTGGATGTCGACAAATGGTTGCGCTTCATCAAGTCTGCGGTGCCCGCGAGTTGCGATTCGTTTAGCAAACTCTTGAGCTGCGCTCTCGGAACTGAATTGAACTTGAGTTTTCTCAAGTCCATTTCCCCTATCAATCCAAACATCATCAAAGCGATTCACCAAGATGTCGGTGAGACTAGGCAGGAACAACAGTTCTTCCAATGGACCCAGGCCATTGATAGAACATAGGACCTCGTCCACCAATTCAACAAGGTCCGCGTGAGAAGTGGCTGGGTAAAGCGATCGAACGATTTGAGATATCGATTCTGCATTTAGTTCAACTTTGGCTTCAATACAAGCAGCTCGGATTTGTTCCAGGAGATCAGGCAACGGATTTAAGTTCCTTTAGATACGCAATACGTTGCGCCAAAGCATTTAGGTTTCTGGTGAATCCACCTAGGTTGATCCCAGAAACCCCAAATCCTTGTTCAATTTGTTCAACTATCCGAACATCGGTATTCATGACTGAAGCAAGTGGTGTGTTCAAGAGTTCTGCGATCTGCATGGGATCAAGATTCGAACCAGGAACATTTCTAACTACGAGTTCAATGTTCTTTGCGTAGCCCGCTAATCCCGCAATACTTCGCTTCGCACTCGCACACCCTCTAACAGTTGCTGTCGTTGCTACCAGAACCAAATCACAGTCAGAAATTGCATCGAGTGAAAAACACTTATCGGAAGTCTTGGGAAAATCTATGACAACTAGGTCACATGCCTCTTTGAGTTTTTCCAAGATCAAGTTCCTTGGGATAGAAGTTTCTGCGGAATTCAATTGGCCATGAGTTAGCAGACCCACGCGGTCGCGACTTGGCAAACTTCGATAGATGTCACTGCCACTAATTGATCCAGATAGCTCAGAGAAATCATGCCAACGCATACCTGCTTGGTTTTCTAATCCAAAAGTTATATCTAAACTTGCTGAACTTTGATCAAGGTCAACTAAGGCAACATCAGTGAAAACTTGTCGGGCATGGAACGCTAGGCCGCAAGATAGAAGTGATGCACCCGCTCCTCCTGATGCTGGCACAATCGCAACCGAAAGTCCTTTGGTCACATGTGGTTCGCTTAAGTTTTCAATTAACCAATCTCGTGATTCCGGAATAGTTGCAACATGTTTGGCCGATAACCGCAATGCGCTGCTCCAAGTGTGCGTATTCGTTGCACCAATAACTACAAGAACTACGTCACTGTGATCGATATCAATCTCAGAAAGTTCTTGGCTTACAAATACTCGATAAGCCAAATCGATTTCGGACTTCGTAGGTTCGCTTGCGATTACTAGATGGGTTTGAGTGACTGCAGCGATGGTCTTGAATTCACTGACGATACGGTCGTCACTTGTTATCAATAAGGCGTGCATTTAGGCTCCAGATTCCAATCAACGCAAAGTTGCGCAACCTGAGAATCATCAGATTTTCCAAAGAGACTCGAAATAGGCATCAAAGTGATGTGGTGAACCTTTGGGTGTGGAAAAGGTGAGAGCCCTCTCGGGGGGAGAGGGCTCTCTAATCGATACGGGGGGTGTATCGATGTGACTACTTGAAAGCAGTCATTACAAGCGTGACTAATTTCTTGGCAAAATTCAAGTTACTTTTTGGCGTCGGCCATTTCGGCCAATTCCTTAGCCATTTCTGCGCCTCGTTGGATTGCTTCGCCCTGCCAAGTTACCCAGGCACTGACTCCTTCACGAGTGCCAGAAATGTATCCAGTCAAGGCTTTTACGTACGCAGGTCTACCTAATAAGAATGCGCCGTATTCACTCATAACCAATCCATCGTTGTCTACGTCACGAGCGGCCAGAATCAACCGGGTACTCGCGCGCGCGACCAGATAAGAACCTTGAGTAAACGGTCGTAAAGTTGCAAGTTCGGCATGCGCAATCGCAGCTACCAAAATTGATGAAGCTTTAGATTCAATTACCAAATCAACTAACTGACTCA
>JBEION010000234.1:0-2209 GCA_040377565.1 Candidatus Nanopelagicales bacterium
CCATTGGGCGAGCAACTTCGGCTTGGACCGCGGCGCTCATTCCCTCAAGCTTTGAATCGTCACTACCCGCAAGAATGTATGGGGCTTTTGCGAACAAGTGATCGCGAAGATCCATGATCATAAGTTTTGGACTAAGTGGTTTGCCGGTGTTCCAAGCTGGGCATTGATCCTGGCAACGACCACACTCAGTGCAACTCAATAGATCTAAGTTGCCCTTCCAAGTGAAGTCTTCGATCTTGCCGCGACCAAAGATTGCATCATCAGCTGGATCTTCGAAATCCAAAACTTCTTTGCCTGCGTAAATTGGAAGAAGCGGACCAAGTGCATTTGGGCGTCGGCTAAACAAAACGTTTAGTGGTGCTGCACCAATGTGTAAGTGCTTACTGTGTAGTGCCAAAACTAAGAAGCCAAGAATGACTCCGATGTTTAGCCATAGGCCAATCATTTCTAGCCATTCATTTGCATGCAGTCCAAGTGGTTGCAACAAACCTGCAACGGCTTCTGATGCAAACGCGCCACCAGCCATGAATGGGAAATTGTTTGTACCAAGTTCAGCACTTACGTTGTACTGCGCACCGCGATACAAAAGTAAAGTCCAAACCACATTGAAAATCATGAAGAGCACAAACCAAGCCGCACCAGTGTGTGAACCGTAGAAGCGAGATTCGCGGCCCATCTTGACTGGATTTCTAACCAGGCGAATTGCAGCGAACATTGCAATGCCGATGAATACAAAAATAGTAAATAGATCTTCGGCAAAACCAACAATAGGAGAGCGGCCAATCACTGGAATTGCAAACTCGGAATCAAATAAAGCTCCGAAGGCTTCGACAATTGTTAGTGATAAAACAATGAATCCCCAGAACGCCAAAACGTGGGCAATACCTGGAACGGTCCAAGCCAAAAGTTTCTTCTGACCAAAAACTTCGGTTACTTCAGCTTTTGCGCGAACTCGTTTTTGAGCGGTGCGATCTACCGCTGGCTCACCACTGCGAACTAATTGATACAAGAACCAAAGTCGCTTCAGTGCCAGAGCAGATAGGACGACAGTGATGGCCAGGCCAACTACTAGTCGCAAAGTCATCGAATCGCTCATGTTTGGTCGCCTTCGTAATTGCCCCGCAGGTGGGCCTTATTTGTGGGTAATTGCAGACTATCGCACCATAGATTCTTGGGTGGTTCTTGGATTTAGGTGAGCCAAATCTTCATTATGGAAGACATAGATTAGAGAGGTGAGAATCTTCCCTAGCGCGAAAAGATCTGGACTTTTCTTGATCAGTTTTGCGCTATTCGCGGGGGCAATTGGAACTACGCCAGCCAATGCTGTGCCGGGACCCAATTCCACGCCAAACTCTGACTCATTGTTTAGCTCCGAAGCCGTATCAAGCCCAGAATCACTCGGCCGCGTTGAGCGTGATGCAGTAAAGGCTGCGAAAGCCCAGCTAGTTTCACATGCCAACGAATGGGGCATTGATCCAACTCAATTTCAGGCGAGTGAAGCAATTGATGGCGCAGCAGGCATGTCAACCGTTAGATTTACGCAGTCGATTGAAGGTGTCGAAGTCGCAAATTCACTCTTTGCGGTCACAGTCAACAAAGTTGGCTCGTTGTTGTCTTACACAAAATCCATTTCAGACTATTCAGGTCCATCGCAAGCTTCAATTAGCAAAACCGAAGCTGTCAAAAATATGAAATCAAAACTTGCGAATGATCTGGGAATCACAAAAAATCAAGTAATTGTTTCGGATATCAAGTTAGTAATTGTTGATGGCGCATTAGTTGACAATGTTCCAAGTGGTCAATATTTAGCGTGGCGCGCTTCAACATCAGTTTTGAATGATGCCACGTCTATTTCGACTTCCTACTTATCTGAAGATGGGCAAAGAGTTCTTTCGTCACTTCCTTTCATACGTGGAATAACTGCAGATCCATTTGTGTGTGATCTGCAAGTTGATGTCGCAACTCCTGGTTATGTTCTTCCGCCCGGGGTAACGATGGACATCAACAACAATCGATATGTAAACATTGCAGCGGGTGGACAAGGTATGCCACTGTGTGGATTGAATACTTTTGGACTCAATGGCCCAAACACTGAAGTAGGCAAGCTGAACATCATCAAGACTTGGGATTATTTCAGTTCAGTTCTCGGTCAAGATATAAACGAGGAAAAGTACTTAGGCAACATTGCGCCAACAGTGAATGGTGATGC
>JBEION010000105.1:0-4099 GCA_040377565.1 Candidatus Nanopelagicales bacterium
GGCTTGGACTTGGAGACTTCTCGCAAGAGTGGGCCGAAGAAGCTATCGACGCAGCTGGATCAAAAGACATTTCTTCTGGCGACTTAATGCTTCCCTTAACGGCTGCCCGAACAATCATGGAAACTAACGTCACGATGCTCGACGTTATTGCCGCGCTTGCGGAAAATGGTTTTGATCTAGAAGCCCAAAGATGTCTCGACATGCTTAAAGCTCGTGTGGCCGGTGACTATTTACAAACCTCCGCAATTTTTGATGAGCAAATGAATGTTCTATCGCTGGTCACCGATCCAAACGAATACTCAGGACCAGGTACTGGTTACCAGCCAAGCAGCGCTCGGCAAACGGAAATCGACACAATTCGCCAACAGCGTTCAGTTTCAGACTTGCGGACTGAGCAGCAAAGTTTTGCGAATAAAAATATTTTTGCAACTGGTGCTGCTGAGACAAGTTACGATCCTCGCGATGTTGTTATTGGAGTTTCGCCAGCAACTGGCAAAGACATCTGGGTCACACTCTCTGGATTAAGTCTTGCTGACGCGATCTCAGAAGTACTGGCTGGACTGGAAGAAGAAGGTTGCACCGGCAGAATTGTCAGAATTAACGACACTCTCGATTTAGGAATGATTGGGCTTACTGCAGCCAGACTCTCTGGATCAGGTGTCAGCGTTGGACTACAGGCAAAAGGTACCGCCTTGATCCATCGCAGAGATCTTGCACCGCTAGCAAATCTAGAGCTGTATTCAGTTGCACCAACTATCACCCGTGAGCTTTATCGAATGATGGGAATCAATGCTGGCCGTCATGCCAAGGGCGCCACTCCTGAACCCGTTAGAAATCCTTACTCAGACGAAGCCATCGAAGCGCGCTATCACACCAAAGTGGTTTCGCTAGTTGCGATTGAAAGAGAGTGCGTGAATAGCAATGGGCCTGAAGTTATGGAGCTTAGATAGTTATGAGTGAACAAAAAGGTTTTTCTGGAAAAAATGTTTCAGAAGTTACTGTTGAATCAATTCGACGCGGCGACATTACTCTCGACGATGTCAGAATCCATCCTGAAACTTTGGCAAAGCAAGCCCAAGTTGCCAGAGACAATGGCAATCCACAATTAGCTGAAAACTTTCTTCGCGCCGCAGAGCTAACTTCGTTATCAGACGAGTTAGTTATGGGTTACTACGATGCCTTGCGTCCGGGACGTTCAACTCCCACGCAGCTATTAGAAATTGCTGACGAATTATCAAAGCATGGTGCGGAAAAGAATGCGGAGCTGTTTAGGCAAGCGGCAGATGTTTATGCTCGTCGTGGTTTAGCAGCAAAATAGTTCATATGGGACTTGTTGCTGGAATCGACATTGGTAATTCCACGACCGAAATCGTGATCGCCTCTGGAAGTGAGCCGATCGCCTGGGATCGCAGACCTACTCGAGGTATGAAGGGTTCGGAAGCCTCAATCAAAGCAGCGGTTTCACTATTGCAAAGTTTGCAGCGCGAACACCAGCTCATAGTCGAAAAGGTTGTTGTGGCCCCATGGCAACCAGTTGAGACCTTAACTTCAACTGTTCACGAACCATTGCCAAATACTGGTCGGTTGCAAATCTTAAAGACAGCTCATCAAAGTGTTGTCGGAGATGGCTGGGCAATCGGCCAACCCTGGTTGATAACCCAAGAGGCAATTAGTGAAGTTTCTTTGATCGCAGTAGTTCCAAGTGGTGTTGGATTCGAGTTTGCTGCCGCAGCTATCAATCGAGAGTTGGCGAACGGATCAAACATAGTTGGCGCTGTAATCGCCGATGACGAAGCCGTGTTGGTTGCTAAGCGTGTAAGTGCAGACATTCCTATCGCTGATGGCGTAGATACTGAGATCGCGCGAACGGCGCAAAGACTTTTTCTTGAAGTTAGGCCACAAAACTCTTCACTTAAAATTGCCACTGATGTTTGGGCACTACGTTCAGCACTTGAGCTTTCCGAAATGGATGCAAGTCCACTGAATGAAATTGTGCGATGGGTAAAGAATGAACGAACTGCGCTAATTGGACTTTTTTCAGAAACTCAAACCTCAAATCCAACCAATAACGGTTTTATTGATTGGATTGATGGCACAACAACTGAGCTGTTTGAAGCAATTGCCAAAATTGAAAATTCCCTGATCGGCGATGTTTCTAGGATTGCGATTACCGAGCCAGTCAGCACCTCTGACATTTGGGCTTTTGACATCACAAAAGTTTTAGCGGATCGTGGCTTGCGACAAGTAGGACACACTCGCGACCTAGCGCTAGCGCAACTTTCACCACACAGTTCAAGTTCAAATCTTGACCTTAGTGCAATGTTTAAGGTTCCTGTTGTTGTGGCTGAGTCGGAAAGTTTCGCTGCGCGAATAGGTGCAACAAGTACACCTGGTGTTGGATCGGGCGCTGCAATCCTTGACATCGGAGGTGGCACAATCGATTTGATTTCCGAGGTTGAGTTATCTGCTGCTGGAGCCGGTGAGCTTTTGACTGCTGCAGTCGCCTTTGCGCTTGATACTTCAAGAGGTGCCGCAGACTGGATTAAACGTGGTCCGGCGCAAAGACTCGAATCGCCTCAAGTTTTGCTCTCGGAAGACGGCAGTAAGAATTTTGTTTCGGAAGCAGCCCCATACCCCGCTTCGGCAATGGGCTCATTAGTTACGCCAGGTCCAGCAGGCTTTCTGACTTTCGGGCAGAACTTGCAGCCTGCCGAATGGCGGATTATGCGTCAAGGGTTGAAGCAAGCAGCAATCGGAATGAACGTTGCACGTCTGATTCGGAGTCTGGAATCAAAAACTGGCACCGCAAAGGATCTGGACCTTGTAGTCGTTGGCGGACCTGTTGCCGATGACGAACTTCTGCCAGTGATTGGTGCTATTCCTGGGGTTAAAGGAATTGGCCGAGGAAATGTCGCAGGAAAGCTTGGTCATAGATATGCCGTGGCCTACGGACTTTCCCAGATTTAGATTTGTATTGGATTTCCTACCCCGCAATCAAGAAAATCTGGAAAAGTATCATTAACAACTTTTCGTGATTCCGCAGGGGAGAAAAAATGACAACAACAGTTTGGCACAACGGAAAAGTCTGGATTAATGAAACCCAGACTTCGAATGCGCTTGCCGCTACCGACGGCGTGATTGTTGCTCATGGTGATGCTGCCCTTGCTTTGAAAGCAGATGAAAAAATCGATTTAAAAGGTGCAACCCTGCTACCAGGTTTTGGCGACGGCCATGCTCATCCAGTTTTTGGTGGCATTGAAACTTTGTTCGCGCCAGTGCGCGGCCCCGAAAAATTGGAACAGTTACTCGAGGCAGTAAAGACTTGGGCAGATGCCAACCCAGATGCGCCATGGGTTCGCGGTGAAGGCTATGACCCAAGCCTTTCGCCCCGTGGTGAGTTTGACGCCAAGTGGTTAGACGAAATTGTTCCTGATCGTCCAGTTGTATTACGCGCGATGGATTACCACACTGCCTGGGTGAATACAAAAGCACTAGAGCTCGCAGGTATCAACAAGGACACACCTCAACCAGACGATGGTGAAATTTCATTGCGTGAAGATGGCACGCCATCGGGCACCCTTCGTGAATGGGGTGCTTGGAAAATGGTTTATGACTTATTGCCACCGCTAACTTTGGATCAACGTGATCAAGCTCTGCGCGCGGCATCAACAGCATTTTCATCTTGCGGGGTTACCTGGGCTCAAGATGCTTGGGTTGAAGAAGACACTATGGAAAGTTGGCTACAGGCAGCCAAATCTGGAGTCTTGAAGTTCCGTGCAAATCTTGCCTGGTTAGCTGAACCTGAAGGTGTTTGGAAAACCAAGATCGATTCATTTGAAACCAATCGCGATCGAGTGACACGAGAAGCGCCAGAACTCCTAACAGGTAACACCGTTAAATTCTTTGCCGATGGAATTCTTGAAGGCGGCACCGCAGCGGTACTTGAAGATTATTGCGACTGCCCAAATAAAGGAATGCCGAACTGGCGTCGCGAAGAACTCTTTGAGGCAGTAGCTGCGGTGGTAGCTAGAGGTTTTCAAGCCCACATCCATGCGATTGGCGATGCTGGAATAAGAAATGCGCTAGACGCATTTGAGCA